>CALPIT020000063.1 GCA_943323705.2 Streptomyces griseus | reverse complement strand
TGTGGATGGATTGATTTGGTAGCACTTAAATTCGCCTGTATGATCAATGGTGTTAGCCAGATTGTAATGACCAAAGCAGATATTCTAGATTCTTTGGAAGAACTGATGGTTTGTAGAAGCTATCTTGCCAATGGTAAAGAATTGAATGAAGTTCCTTTTCAAATGAACCGCATGCAAATTGAAGCGATTTACGAGTCATTTAAAGGATGGAATACAGATATCTCAACAATGACCTCAGAAAGCAATATGCCTCAAGCTATGAAGACTTATATTGATTATATAAATGCTTATCTAGGCGTGCCAGTGAAATACATTAGCAATGGCCCGGGAAGAGAACAAATTGTTGCGATTTAAAATATTTTTAAAAAAAGTCTTTAAAATATTTGGCTAATTAAAAAACTCGTGGAAATTTTACACAACTAATCCTGTATAGAAATGGCTCCAAAATCAGAAAACGAAAAAAAGACAACAACCAAAGCAGCCGCTCCTAAAAAAGCCGCTCCTAAAAAAGCTTCGCCTAAATCTAAGGCTGATGACGACATCGATGACGATGATGATGATATTGATGAAACGCCTAAAGCAAAAACGGCTAAGGGTACTTCAAAAAAGAAATCATCTGATGACGACGATGACGATGATGATGTAGATGTAAAAGACGATTGGGAACAACCAGAAGAAGACGATAACTGGGATCCTGACTTCGAAGAATTTGATGTTCCTAAATCAAAAACAAAGAAAGCCACTGGTAAAAAACCATCAAAATCTGATGATGATTTCGATGACGATTTCAAAGACCTTGGGTTGTTTGATGATGATATGGGTGGCGGATTTGATGATGATGATTTTTAATCACATTCAGTAAAAAACAACAACATTAACTTTTCAGAAAATAATACTGATAACTTTAAATTGAAAATGTTGAACTGGGCCGACCGGTTCAACATTTTTTCTTTTTTAGATAGTAATCATTACCAATCCGCGTCCTCAAATTTCGATTGGAAACTGGCTGCAGGAGCACAGCAAATCATTACAACTGACAATGGCAATGTATTTGCGGAGATAAAAGAATTTCATAGTAAGCATCCAGGCTGGCTTTTCGGTCATATCAGTTATCCTTCTGTGAAGCCCGACAATATTGGCTTTCATCATGCCCTTTTTTTTATTCCAGAAATTATTGTCACTTGTTTAAACAATACAATTACCATTGAATCTTCTAATGAATCTGCTGAAAACATTTATCAGCAAATCAATCAGTTCGAAATTAAAGAAGCATCTCCTCAGAATAAATTACATATTCAGGCAACCATCACAAAGGATGAATATATCGACGCCATTCTGGAAATAAAAAATCATATTCAAAGAGGCGACTGTTATGAAATGAATTATTGTCAGGAATTTGTTGCTGATAATGCAGTGGTGAATCCTGTGAATTTATTTTTTCAACTGACAGCCATTTCGCCAAATCCATTTTCAGCATTATATAAAAATGACGATAAATACTGCATCTGCGCAAGTCCTGAAAGGTTCATCAGCAAAAAAAACACAACTGTTATTTCACAACCGATAAAAGGTACTTCTATAAGATTTCTTGAAGACACTGAAGCAGATGAAATTTCAAAAACACAATTATTGAACAGCAGCAAAGAGCGCAGTGAAAATGTAATGATTGTTGATTTGGTAAGAAATGATCTTAGCAAAATTGCAACTGAAGGAACAGTGAAAGTTGCGGAACTATTTGGCATTTACAGTTTCCCTCAGGTACATCAAATGATCAGTACAATAACTTGCGAGACTGATTTGAATACACATTGGACTGAAATTATAGAAGCTACATATCCCATGGGCTCCATGACAGGCGCACCTAAGAAGAAAGTCATGGAACTTACAGAAGCTTATGAAGCTACACCCAGAGGTTTATTTTCAGGAACTATCGGTTATGTGTGCCCGAAAGGTGATTTTGATTTCAATGTAGTGATTAGAAGTGTTTTTTATAATGCTTCAAAAAAAATCATTTCATACAAAGCAGGTGGTGGCATTACAATCAACAGCGATCCTTTGCAGGAATATCAGGAAACTTTAATTAAAGCTGCTGCCATCAAAGAAATATTTCAGGCCTAATAATAAATCTAATTTCGTTTCTTAAAAAGATTTTATGCATCGGAAAAAATTTCTTCAGTTGGCTTTGTTGAGTCCTGCTGCATTATTTGCAGAACCTGTAAAATACATTACAGACTTGTTTGATAATAATGCAGATGTCAATGTTATCTACTACAAGAAAGGGGATGCAGCTTATGAAGAACTAAGAAAAGGATTTAATAAAAGAATCAATAAGTTTCCTGCCATCATTGCATTTTGTAAAAATGAAGTTGGTGTTTCTGAAGCCATTAAATTGGCAGCAAAAAATAATTTACCTGTAGCTGTAAAAAGTGGCGGTCATTGTATGGAAGGATTTTCTTGCAATAACAATGGCATGGTTATTAATTTATCGATATTAAATAAAGTTGAATGGATTGATACCAATACCATTCGCGTTGGTCCCGCATGTAAGCTCGCAGACATATACACTGAATTGCTTCCTAAAAACAAAATCATTCCCGGCGGCTCTTGTGCAGGTGTTGGAATAGGAGGGCTCACACTTGGAGGTGGTTATGGATTACTGGCAAGAAAATTTGGATTGACTTGCGATAGTTTGCAAGCTGTAACTATGGTTGATGGGAAAGGAAATATCGTTGATTCAAATTCCGATAAAGAAATGTTATGGGCATGTAAAGGTGGTAATAACGGTAATTTCGGTGTGGTTACTTCAATGACATTTAAAGTACATGATGCACCAGCTTCTATGCAGAGTTTTAAATTTCGAGCTTTTAATGTAAACACTACAAGAGCTAAAAATATCTTAAGTAAATGGTTTGATGTCAGTAAGAACTTACCGGATTCAAGTTTCAGTGCATTTGTGCTCAATCATAAAACACTTTATATTCTTATTACTAACGCTGGTAAACACACACCTGCTTTGCAAAAGATTATAGATGAATTGAAATCCGTAAGTGATAAAAACACCAACAGCATCAGGCAGCCATTGGCCGCAGCTTTAAAAAATTATTACGGCAGAAAGGACCCACTTTATTTTAAAAATGCTTCTGCGGGGTTGTACAAGGATTATGCTGAAATATCGGGTTGTATTGATAAAGCCCTTGAACTGGTAATCAAAACACCTGGAATGATATATCAGGTAAATACATTAGGCGGAAAAATTTTGAATAAAGAATTTGAGGCAGGATCTGCATTTCCGCATCGGGATTGTCTTTACTTTTCAGAATTACAAACCTATTGGGAACAGCCATCACAGGAGAAAAAATTGCTTCAACAATTTCAACAAGTACAGGAAGTGTTCATCAAACACGGTATTACAGCACAATACAGAAATTATCCCGATATTAATTTCACTAACTGGAAAGAATACTATTATTCAAAAAATTATGCAAGACTACAAAAGATGAAACAAAAATTTGATGCGGCTAATCTTTTCCGTTATGAACAGAGTTTGGTGTAATTTAGTTTTTCTCATCTTTTTTTAAGTTTTTTAAAATATCAAAACGATCTTCTGTAGTTCCTCTAAATACTATAATTCATTTTCGTTTTTGGTTACCTAGTGAAGATGTCAATAGATAATATCAATTTGAAGTAAAATTTAGTTCATTATAAATATCCAATTGGTATGAAAGATCGATTAGGGTTGTTTTCAGAGAAAAATGTGTTGTAGTAATATTGCAATATCGCAATATTACGTCCACGCAGCTGACATAGCCAAATATTTCCACTTAAGTTTATTTAGTTAACCTAAACTTTCTTCATCCCTACTAAAGTTTCTTTACCGTAAAGATTTCAAATGGAAAATCCGAGTTTAACTTTTTCTCTTTTTCTTGGTTGCCGGCTGTTCAGGTTTTACAGTAGTGGTAACTGGAGTTTCATTGTCGTTCAGCAGCAGCTCAATACATTCATTGAGAATTAGATATTTGTTGGCCACAAAAATTTTCATTTTTTCTTTTGGTAATTTGAGTTCGTAGCTTCCAATTAACGACAATTGTTCATCTAATTGAGGATTATATTTATTAAATTCCGGTAAGTCTATTGACAAATTTTTCGCAATGACTTTACCAATAAATTTTCCTGAAATCATTTGCTTTTCAAGATTTTCATCTGCAGCCAATTTTATTTCAGTATTCTTGATTTTAGTTTCATCAATAATAACAATGGCATTATTTTCCATCACGTAATGTGTAGCAATAAATTTTTTCACATGGTTTCTGCTTTCCTCAGGAAGATAATATTGCAGCCTCCAGAAATCCTTGCTGCCGCTTTTTCTTATGGCTGTTTTTACTCGTTCTTCACCACCATTGTAAGCAGCAATCACCAAAAGCCAGTCGTGAAAATCGCTGTATAATTTTAGCAGAAAATGTGCGGCAGCATGTGTGCTTTTAAAATAATCCCTTCTTTCATCTGCAGTTCGGCTTACTTTTAATCCGTAGATTCTTGCGGTTCCGGGCATGAATTGCCAGGGTCCGGCCGCACCCACCCAACTTGTAGCACCTGTTTGCAAACTGCTTTCAATTACTGCGAGATATTTTAATTCCTTTGGTAGTCCGTATTCGGAGAAAATATTGTCAATGAGATTGAAGTAAGGCGTGGCCCAATTTTTCATCGACATCAATGATTTTTTATGGCGGTTCAAGTAATCCTGCATGTACAGTTCTGCGTTAGGATTAACTTGATTGGCATAGGGCAGGGCAGGATTGTAATTAAATGCAGTGAAAAGATTTTTAAAACCGTATTTTGTCAGTTGGCTTAGCGATTGTATTTTTTCTTGTTGTGGTGCAGATTTAGCTTTTATCACTTCATTAATCAAACTATCTTCAAGAGATTCTTCTATCGTAGTGTCAGTGAAGCAAATCAACATATTCCTCTCATTATTTAGTTTCACAGCTGATGCTGAATGCAAAAGCAACTGAAAACTGATGAGGAGTAATACAATCTTCAAGGCAATTATATTTTTTGTTGATTGGAAATCTGATTTGAAAATTGCAGCAAAGCTTCGTCATGTTCTTTTGCAGCAAGTAGTTGTAAACCAAATGGCAATCCATTTGAATGTTGAAACATAGGAACCGCAATTGACGGAATTCCGGTAAGATTGGCGAAAACGGTAAAAATATCAGCAAGATACATAGCTACAGGATCTTTCTTTTTTTCATTAAGATTGAATGCTGTTGTTGGACTTACCGGAATCAACATGAAATCACATTCAGAAAATATTTTTTCGGTTTTTTCAGTAAGCATTTTTCTGACTTGTTGTGCTTTTGTATAATAGGCATCATAATATCCGCTACTCAGTACAAAATTGCCAAGCATGATTCTTCTTTTCACTTCTTTACCAAATCCCTCACTTCTGTTTTTGATATAAAAATTATTCAGGTTGGAAGCTGGTGAGGTAGACTGATGTCCGAATCTGATGCCATCAAATCTTGACAAATTACTAGATGCCTCAGCAGCAGTAAGCACATAATACGCAGGAACTATATAATCAATCAAATCAAAGTCTATAGGTGTGATTTGATGTCCATCTTCTTTCAGTGAATCTAATTTTTTTGAGATTGCAATTTTTATTTCTTGGTCTAACAATGGATGTTCCATTATTTCCTTTATATATCCGATTCGGAATTTTTTTTCAGTTTTTTCCTGAAATTGAATTGGGTTAGATTCTGTATGATCTTGTATCATGGTACTATCGTAATCATCAGTCCGGCTAATAACATTAAATACAACACCAACATCTGTTACGTTAGTTCCGAAAATCCCAATCTGGTCAAACGAGGAAGCATAAGCAATCAATCCATATCTTGAAATACGACCATAAGTAGGTTTAAATCCAAAGATGCCACAAAAATCCGCTGGCTGGCGAACAGAGCCTCCGGTATCACTACCCAAACTTACCATACACATACCTGCACTTAAAGCTACAGCACTACCACCCGAAGAACCACCGGGTACTTTTGAATTGTCAATTGGATGTTTTACACTTCCATAGGAGGAGTTTTCATTACTGCTGCCCATGGCAAATTCATCGCAGTTGCATGAGCCAATAATAATGGCTTCTTCATCAATTAAATATTGAACTGCAGAAGCATTAAATAAGGAAGTGAAGTCTTTTAATATTTTGGAAGCTGCAGTTACTTTATGGTCTTTATAGCAAATCACGTCTTTTAAAGCGATTACAACCCCATGTAGCTTAGCTTTTGGCAAATCTTGGTTTCTGTTTTCATCAAGTAATTTAGCTCTCTCTAACGCCTCTTTTGCATATACTTCTACAAAAGCATTGAGGTGCTCATTCTTTGCAATCACACTTAAGTAATGTTCAACAGCTTCAACACAGGAAGTCTTCCGATCTGTTAAATCGCGATGGTATTGTTGTATATCGGAGAATAAAAACATTTGGCTTCTAAAAAATCAGCCGAAGCGCGCAACTACATGTTTAAAAAGTAGTCGTTCACTTCGGCCGTATTTAAAATTATTTGAAGAAAAACTGGATTATTTAGTTTCTTTTTCAGTTGCGCTTTCCTGTATTTCTTTTTTCACGTTATTCTTGGCGTCATTGAATTCACGGATGCCAGTACCTAAGCCTTTCATTAATTCTGGAATTTTCTTTCCGCCAAAAATAAGTAATGCAATGAGCAAAATTGGCAACATTTCTGTGAAGCCTGGCATTGCTAAAAAAACGGTGTTGAAAGTTGTAATAGCCATAAAAAAAATTTTGTCAAAGTTAATGCTTTAAAAAGTAAAAAGCATTAAAAATTGGTATTAGTTGTTAGAGATGATATAAAATAAAAAGCGAAAATCATAGATTCTCGCTTTTTTAAATATTTGATAAGTTGTCGATTATTTTTTTGCAGCAACAGCCATTCTTTTTTCTTTAATACGTGCACTCTTACCGCTTCTTTCACGTAAGAAATACAATTTAGCACGTCTAACACGACCAACTTTGTTTAAAACAATGCTGTCGATGTTAGGTGAATGTACTGGAAAAAGTCTTTCCACGCCTACACCATCGCTAATTTTACGTACAGTAAAAGTAGCTGTAGCGCCAACACCTTGACGTTTGATCACATCGCCTTTAAAGCTCTGGATACGCTCTTTGTTACCTTCCTGAATTTTATAATTTACTGTGATGTTATCACCTGCTTTGAATGTAGGAACTGTTGCTCTCTTAGTCAACTGCTCGTGTACAAAATCTACTGCGTTCATAATCTTTTATTTTAACGGAGGGCAAAGGTAGGGGGAAATGTTTAGAATATGAAGTTTGAAGAAGATTTTTTTTGAATAATAGTAAGTTCAAAAGGTTCCAAACGTTTAAAAGGTTCAAAAAGTTCCAGCGATTTATTAACCTATTGAACCTTTTGAACCTCTCAAACCTTTTGAACTTATTTAATTACCTCGCTATATTCACCGCTCTTTTCTCTCTAATCACAGTTACCTTAATCTGACCTGGGAAGGTCATTTCGGTTTGTATTTTCTGAGCGATTTCAAAACTTAATTTTTCGCTGTCGTTATCGGTTACTTTATCTGCTTCAACAATTACCCTCAGCTCACGGCCTGCTTGAATGGCATAGGCTTTCTCAACTCCCTGATAGGCTAGTGCCAAGTTTTCAAGGTCTTTGATACGCTGAATGTATTGTTGCATAATTTCTCTTCTCGCACCTGGTCTTGCGCCACTTATCGCATCACAAGCTTGTATAATTGGAGAAATTACATATTTCATTTCCATTTCATCATGGTGAGCTCCAATGGCATTTACCACAGCAGGATTTTCACCATACTTTTCTGCTAATTTAGCCCCGAGCAAAGCATGGCTTAATTCTGTTTCCTCATCCGGAACTTTACCAATATCATGAAGCAAACCTGCACGCTTAGCCAATTTAGGGTTCATTCCCAACTCAGAAGCCATGATAGCACATAAATTAGCTGTTTCGCGACTGTGCATCAATAAATTTTGTCCATAAGAAGAACGGAAACGCATTCTGCCGACCATTCTGATTAGTTCTTTATGTAAACCATGAATACCCAACTCCATGGCAGTTCTTTCACCTATTTCCAAAACTTGATCTTCCAATTGCTTTTTGGTTTTTTCAACCACTTCTTCAATACGAGCAGGGTGAATTCTTCCATCAGCAACCAAACGCTGTAATGACAAACGGGCAATTTCTCTTCTTAATGGATCAAACGAAGACAATACAATCGCTTCAGGAGTATCATCAACAATTAAATCAACACCAGTTGCTGCTTCAATTGCACGGATATTTCTACCCTCACGACCAATGATTGAACCTTTGATTTCGTCACTTTCCAAATTGAAAACAGTAATTGAATTCTCAATAGCTTGTTCAGCTGCAGTTCTTTGAATGGTTTGAATGACGATTTTACGAGCTTCTTTATTCGCCTTTTGTTTGGCGTCTTCAATGATTTCCTGTTGTAAAACAAGTGCTCTAGTTTGAGCTTCTTGCTTCAAGCTTTCAATCAATTGCGTTTTTGCATCTTCTGCAGATAATCCGGCTACTTTTTCTAAGCGGCGGATATGTTCTTCCTGATGTTTTTCGAGCTCTGTTCTTTTTTGATTTACAATTTCAGTTTGGCGGTTTAAATTTTCTTTAATCGTCTCATTTTCTTTTACTTGCTTCTCAATGTTGGCATCTTTTTGATTAAGACTTTGCTCTTTTTGCTTGATACGATTTTCTGATTCACTGAGTTTTTGAGTACGCTGAAGCACATCCTTTTCATGATCTGCTTTCATTTGGACGAATTTCTCTTTAGCTTCTAAAATTTTCTCTTTTTTGAGTGTTTCAACTTGAAATTGAGCTTCTGAAACAATTTTTTGGGCTTCGGATCTGGCGTCTTCAACAGTTTTTTTAGTGTTTTTAGCAAATATCACTTTGCCCAAGATAGTGCCCACTACAAGTGAAACACCACCTAAAATGATGGAAATTATATTCAGTTCCATTAAAATTTGTTGTTTTTATCTGATTCACAATATTGTAAGACAATTTTTCCAAGTTTCAGGAAAAATCGATTAGTCGCGAAGATATTAAAAATTGTTGAAGATTTTTTACCGATAATTAAAAAATAGCTACTTAGGTGAACCTGTTATCGGTTTAAATGAGTGTTAGATTGCTTTATCAAGCTGTGCCTCAATTTTATTTAAATTTTCGGTCAACTGTTCTATCATCGCAGCAGCCGAAGATGTTTCTGACGATTGTGTCGCATACCAGATGATAACCATGGCGATATAATCTTGCATGTCCTTACCTGCAAAATTTGTTTTAAACTCCAAAATTTTATCGTTAATCAGCTTCACGGTTTTGCGTACCGCCTCTTCATCAGAAGGACTTGTTTTGATGCGATAGGTTCTATCTGCGATTAAAATATTTACAGGAATTAATTCTTCAGCCATGTTTTGGGGTTTATTCGCTCAGTAAAGCGATGCATTTGTCAATTTCTTTGATATATCTGGAAATGGTTTGCTCAAAAGCTTTTTTATCAGTACTGTTTAATTCACCGGCGGCAGATTTTAGAATATACTGCTGCTCCTCCAATGCCTTGATTTTTTTTTCTCCTATTTCTTGCTGTTCTTTCAATTTGGCGATCAATTCCTGCTGTTGCTGATTTTGCTTTTGTAAACTAGTATGCTTTTTCAGCAAATCCTGAAGCTTGGCGTTAATCCTGACAATATGTGATTCTATTTGTTCCAATGACAATTATTTTCTGATTTCTGCCGACAAAGATTTTTCATATCCGGAAATGATTTTTTGCATAAATCCGTCTATTTCTACGTCGGTTAATGTTTTGTTTTCATCAAGGAAGGTAAAACTCACGGCCATTGATTTTTTTCCTGCGCCCAATTTCTCGCTTTCGAAAATATCAAACAGCTGTATAGAAGTCAGTTGCTCAATTTTATTAGATAAAGCTATTTGCTCTAACTGAGAATAAGAAACATTTTTATCCACCAAAACAGCCAGGTCTCTGTTTACAACCGGGAATTTTGATAACTCTTTATACTGAACAGGCTTCAGTTTTTGAGCTAAAACAAAATCTATGTCGATATCAGCATAAAATACGGGTTGTTTGATGTCAAATTTTTTCAATAAAGAAGGAACAACTTCCCCCAATTGTGCAAAGTTTGTTCTACTAGATGACAACACAGCACCACTGATCTGAGAGTTGGCCTCAGCAGGTTGAAAATTGATTTTTTTAAGTCCGGTAATGTTACAAATATTCTCCGCAACGCCTTTTAGATAAAAGAAATCCGCTTTTACTGCGGGATATTTCCAGCCGGCTTCATTTAAGTTACCTGTGATGTACAAACACAAATGAAGTTTTTCAAAGTATTTTCCTTCCGTTGAAACTGCATATGTTTTGCCAATTTCAAACATGCGTAGGTTATTGTTCTTTCTGTTGAGGTTATGTGATATAACTTCCAATCCGCTTTGAATCATTTCTGGTCTGAGTATATTTAATTCGCTACTCAAACTATTCATCATTTTCACTGAAGAAGCTAATGTAGCGTCATCGTAATAGGCGCTGTTGGTAATACTGTTGGTAAAAATTTCATTGAAACCCAATCCAACTAGGTAATTGGATAATTTTTCTTTTAGTGCAGATTTCACTGCATTTTTTTCAACTGATGGAATGATGCTGATGCTGGCAGGAATTTCGATATTATCCAATCCATCAATTCGCATGATTTCTTCAACAATATCTGCTTGAATGCTGATGTCTGATTTACTAAATGGAACAGCCAATGTGACGCTGTTTGTTGTTTCGTTGGACAATCCAAATCCCAGCGCTTTAAGAATTGATTTTACATTCTCTTTGTTGTATTTTTTTCCGCTTAATTTTTCAAGATAATCGAAACTGAATTCAACAATGGTGTGAGGCTGTGGATTTGGAAAAATATCTGTAACAGCTCCGGTGATTTTTCCGCCGGTAATTTCAGTTATTAGTAATGCTGCTCTTTTTAAAACGTTCAAAGTATTACTGATGTCCACACCTTTTTCAAATCTTGTGGCGGCATCCGTTCTTAATTCATGACTTAATGCCGTTTTTCTTACGAAACCCTTGTCAAAACAGGCTGATTCAAGAAATATAGATGTTGTTGTTGCGCTCACGCCACTATTCAATCCACCATAAACACCTGCTATACACATAGGCTCTTGCTCATTGCAAATCATTAAATCGCTGCCATGGAGTTTTCTTTCTTTTTCGTCAAGCGTTTTGAATAATTTTCCTTCTTCAGCAAACTTTACGATCACTTTATTACCAGAAATTTTACCGGCATCAAATGCATGCAAAGGCTGTCCGGTTTCATGTAAAATGAAATTGGTAATGTCTACAATATTGTTGATAGGTCTTAATCCTATACTTTTTAATTTTTGTTGTAGCCATTCTGGGCTATCTGTTACTGTTATGTTTGAAATACTAACCCCACAGTAACGATTA
>CALPIT020000062.1 GCA_943323705.2 Streptomyces griseus | reverse complement strand
TTGTAAAGCAGCGTGTTTCAGTGTTTCGAAATCATTGACTTTGATATCGAGGTTGGTTCCACACGTTGTAGTACCTGCATTTCCGGGGGCAATAAACAATTCATTGCAATGTTTGCTTTGTTTGATTTTCCATGCGATGGCATGTTCGCGGCCACCTGAGCCAATGATTAAAATGTTCATGATAAAAAGTGTTGCGCGAAATTAATCATCAAATCTGTTATATGAAGAAGAAATCAAATTATTCAGGAGAAAAAAATGGAAGTGGCAGAAATAAAGAAATCAATTTTGATTGATGTAAACATAATTTGTGTATTTTGGCAAATAATAAATTTTTAAAGAACTAAAAAAATAAAAATGGCAGAAACTATCAACCAACAAAAAAGTCATCCAAAGGGCTTATGGGTATTATTCGGAACTGAAATGTGGGAACGTTTCAATTTCTATGGAATGAGAACTTTGCTTACACTTTTCATTGTAAACGCACTAATGATTAGCAAGGAAGAGTCTTCTATCATCTATGGCGGATTTTTAGGCTTATGTTATTTAACCCCTATGTTAGGTGGTTTCATCTCCGACAGATTTTTGGGCAACAGAAACTGTATTTTATTAGGCGGAACACTTATGGGAATTGGACAATTGTTGCTTTTTGCCAGTGCTTCTATCTTCACAACAGATCTGGAACTCGCAAAGACAATTTTGTATGTTGCTCTTGGTGTAATCATTTTTGGTAATGGCTTCTTCAAACCTAATATTTCAAGTATGGTGGGAAGCCTATATCCAAAAGCTGAAAAAAATAAATTGGATACCGCATTCACCATTTTTTACATGGGTATCAACATTGGCGCATTTCTAGGTCAATTTATTTGCCCTGTAGTTGGTGATGTGGTTGTAAATGGTCAAAGAGATGTATTTGCTTTTAAATGGGGATTTTTGGCTGCTGCCATTGCCATGTTGATTGGTACACTTACATTTCTGTTTTTAAAAAACAAATATGTTATATCACCTGATGGAAAAGCTATCGGAGGACTTCCTTCAAAAAATTCTTCTGATGATTTTGAAGAAGGAGAATCTCAATCTGCACAATTCACCAACAAATCGCTTGGACTAGCCGTATTGTCATTTTTAGTTTTAGGTTTTATCTTCAAAAATGTTTTTGACCAAAATATTATTTACTCCATCATTTATTCTAGTGGTATTACCCTTGCGGGATTAATATTGTCTGATGAATCACTTACCAAAATTGAAAGAGATCGTATTCTTGTTATCTACATCGTTTCTTTCTTTGTGATTTTCTTCTGGGCTGCATTTGAACAAGCTGGTTCCTCGCTTACTTTTATCGCTGATTACCAAACCGACAGAAATTTCTTTGGTTGGGAAATGCCACCATCTATGGTTCAAATTTTCAACGGAATTTTCGTGGTGATATTTGCCGTTCCTTTTAGTATGCTTTGGGATAAATTAAGAGCAAAAGGAAAAGAACCTATTTCTCCTGCTAAACAAGCCATGGGATTATTGTTAATCGCTATCAGCTATTTCATCATCGCACACAATGTAAAAGATTTAGGTAACTCAGGTTTATTGGCTGTGCATTGGTTAATCCTATTGTATCTAATTCAAACTTTTGGTGAACTTTGTTTGTCTCCAATTGGATTGTCTCTTGTAGGTAAATTAGCCCCAAGAAGATTTGCTTCTTTGTTATTTGGTGTTTTCTTCCTTTCTAACGCATCTGGTTATGCGCTAGCTGGAACTTTAGGTTCTATTTTGCCAGCTACCGGAGAACAATTTAAAGCTGCTGAAGCCGCCGGAATCAATCTAAAAGATGTCCTCGACAAAACAATAACACCAACTGTTGAACAACTTAAATTCTTAGCAGACAACAAAATCAGTGATCATTATCCAAAATTTGCAGGATTCACCATTCACAATCTATTTGAGTTCTTTATGGTATTCGTTGTGCTTTGTGGTGTTGCCTCTGCATTATTGTTTATGTTGGTACCAAAACTTAAAAAAATGATGCACAATGTGTAATCGTAAACTTTATAACAATAAAAAAAGCGACTTTTCAGTCGCTTTTTTTATTACAAAATATTTTCCAGTTCTTTCAAATGTGTTATGATATATGTAGGTTTTTTATCGGTTGTAGCATCTATATGGTTGACAAATATATTATCCATACCCGCATTCATGGCACCTTGAATATCTGCATCAAGATTATCGCCAATCATGATAGACTCATGTAATAAAGCACCAGATTGGTTCATCGCAAAATCAAATATTTCTTTTTCAGGCTTCATGCTATTACTGGCTTCTGAAGTGATGACATGCGTAAAGAAATGATCAATCTTACTGTTACGAATTTTACTCCACTGCGTCTTTTCGAAACCGTTAGTAATAAGATGTATCTGGTAATCTTTGTTTTTCAAATAATCTAGAATTTCATAAGAATAAGGAAACATACCATTTTTAACAGGCAGAATTTCAAGAAATCGAGCGCTTATGTTTTTTGCTAAATTTTCATCTCCTACTTTAAATTCCATCATCGTACGCCACATTCTTCTCCATTTTAATTCTTCTGCTGTAATGAAACCATTTTGATATCGCTCCCAAAGTATTTTATTATGGTGTAAATACTTCTCATAGAAAGCGTCGAAATCAGATGTTACTTTCTCAGCTAAACTGAACTCTCCATAGATATCTGTAAGAGAAGATTTTGCATTGGTATCAAAATCCCATAGTGTATGATCCAAATCAAAAAAAATATGTTTGTACGAAGGCATTTATAAGTTTTTTCTTTTTAATGTATGTCTATCTTTGCGTCGGTATCGTGAAGTTAATTATTAATCTCAATTAAATCGTTACATATGCTTGCAGTAATTACAGGCGCCAGCAGGGGAATGGGGAATGCAATGGCAATGAAATTTGCAAAAGCCGGCTATGATTTGCTGCTTTGCTCCAGAACGATGAGTACACTTGAAACTACTCGTCAATCTATTTTAGCACAAGCACCTGAAAGACAAGTAAACATTTTTGCAGCAGACCTTAGCCATAAAGAAGAAGTTCAAAAATTTGCAGATTATTGCAACAGCTTTGGCGCAGCCGATATTCTAATCAATAACGCGGGCACGTACACGCCAGGAAATTGCATTGACGAAGCCGAAGGAGCAATGAAAAAAATCATGGACTTAAATTTCTACAGCGCTTATCACCTTACCAGAATGCTCTTGCCAAAAATGATGGAAAGAAAATCCGGACATATTTTCAACATGTGTTCCATTGCTTCTTTAAGAGCCTACAGAGGCGGTGGTAGCTATGGTGTAAGCAAATATGCGATGCTGGGTTTCACCAAAAATATTCGACTCGAGCTGACCAATTTTGGCATTAAAGTAACTGCAGTTTTTCCCGGTGCTGTACTTACAGATTCTTGGGGTGATTTTGATAATAGTCAAAATAGAATTATGGTGGTTGACGATATCGTAGATATGATATTCGCAGCTTCTCAATTATCGCCTCAGGCTGTTGTGGAAGAAATTGTCATCAGACCTCAATTAGGCGATTTGGACTAGTTCGATAGTCAAAAAAATCTTTATTTTTAATGCAACCCAATATAACGCATCCCCCTTTGGGGGACTTCAGGGGGCTTGATTGAACTTATACCCAACACCTCTCACAGACTGAAAATAAACCGGGTTTTTAGCATCATCTTCAACATATTTCCTGAAGTTGAGAATGAAATTATCAATGGTTCTTGTTGTTGGATAAACATTATAACCCCATACTGCTTGTAATATTTTTTCTCTAGTAACTACTTCATTTTTATTTTCAATCAATAGTTTCAACAACATCGCCTCTTTTTTCGTAAGTTCAATTTTTTCTCCTTTTTGGTTGGTTAACATCAATCCATTAAAATCGATTTTGTTGTTTCCAAATTCATAGGTGTCGGTAATGGAATGTTTACTTTCAATCTTCTCATTTTTACTAATGAGTTTTTCCACTCTGAGCAAAAGCTCTTCCAAATTAAACGGCTTAGTCAAATAATCATCAGCTCCTTTTTTTAATCCCAATACCCTGTCGGCACTGCTATTTTTGGCACTTAAAATCAAAATAGGAATATCAATTTGCTGAAGCCTGATGGATTCACAAACAGCAATACCATCAACTTCAGGAAGCATCACATCTAAAATGATGAGATCATAATATTCTTGATGAATCATCTTTAATGCAGAAGCACCATCAAAGCTACTGCTCACGGAATATCCTTCTAATTCAAGATTTAATTTTAATGCCTCCTGAAGATTCTCTTCATCTTCAACTAGCAATATCGTGTGTGTTTTTTGAGACATGTTACATTATGACATTAGCGGTAACTGAATGGTAAATATTGAACCTTTAGGTTGTTTATCTTTCACATAAACCATGCCTTTGTGGGCATCAACAATTCTTTTAACGAGAAACAATCCAAGGCCCGTACCTTTTGATTTTTGTGTAGCATCACTTCCTATTCGATAAAATTTTTCAAATATTTTCAATTTGTCTTCATCCGGAATGCCATTGCCTTCGTCAATAATCGAAACGTGACAATAGAATTCCTTATTGGCAAGTAATACTTGTATCGCAGTATCTTTTGGTGAATACTTCAATGCATTTTCAATTAAATTATTGAAAGCCATTTGAAGTAAAAATACATCTCCCGTGATTGTGATTTCGTCTTGAGGAGTAAAAATAATATTCCGACTCGGATACCTCACTGAAAAGTCTCTAATGCAATCACCAAGCAACTTATCGATATGAATTTGTTCTGAAACTTTTTGATAAGCCGCTGATTCCATTTGTGAAGATAGCAACAGATTATTGCACAAAGCATTCATTCTATTGGCTTCTTGAAGTGTATTGTTGATCAGTTTTTCCTGCTGTGAAGTTTCAAGTTTTCTCTTTTGTAAGGTTTCCAGATTCAACTTTGTAACAGCAATTGGTGTTTTTAATTCATGTGTAATCGCCATCATGAAATTTTGCTGCTCCGTTGTGATTTTAAGCTGATTTTTAACTGCCTTAAACAAAAATAGTGCGCCTGCAGAAATCAGTAAAAAGAAAATAGCTCCTTCTCCAAAATATTGAGCAGACTTACGTTTATTCTCGTCGATTATTTTTTTGTATTGCTCACGGTAACGAGTATCTGTAATTTGCAGCTCTTGAATTTTATAGGCTGTCATCTGCTCATTCTGTCTGGATAGTGCCACATACCACCATACCAACGCTGCTATAATGTACAAAAGCAGCACCCAATAAATGATGATAATGGTTCTTATTTTTCCAGACTTATTTGCCATAGCTACCTCTTGTATTCGAATGTTGACATCAATTTCTTTTATCGAGTCCCCAACTTAATTTGTTTCTTAAAGTTTGAAGAAAATGATTTTCATTGATGCGAATGAGTTTGATATCGAAGTTTTCTTTTTTAACGGCTAGCTGAACTTCTTTACTTACTATTTCTCTACGACTGTCTAATGTTACCAGAAACCCGTCTGTTCTGCCTTCCAGCTCAAAAGAAATAATGGTATTGTCCGGTACAATGATGGGTCTGATATTCAAATTATGTGGTGCCACAGGTGTGATTACAAAGCTTTTGCTGTCGGGGAATACCACAGGACCATTGCAACTCAAAGAATAACCTGTAGAACCTGTTGGAGTAGCCACGATCAAACCATCTGACCAATAAGTATTTAAAAATTCACCATTCAAATAAGTGTGAATTTTTATCATGGGAGAACTGTCTTTTTTATGAATAGAAAATTCGTTGAGCCCATAAGGTGTTTTGCCAAACAAGGGCACATTGGCTTCAAGATGAATAAGTGATCTTTTATCAATCACATATTTTCTATTGGCAATCGCATCCATAGCCGCATGAATCTCGTCTTTACCAATATTCGCCAAAAATCCAAGACGGCCGTAATTGATACCTAAGATGGGAATACCTGTATCTCGAACCATAGTAACCGTATCGAGCAATGTGCCATCTCCACCCAAACTGATCATGCAATCGAAACTTTCATCTAAATCTTCCGGACAATTGAAAGTTGAATAATTGTTGTTGTCAAGATTGATGGCTGAATAAAATTGATTGAAAAAATCTTGAAAGAAAACTGGCTCAATGCCATTGGCTATAAGCTCTTCAAACAATTGATTGATGTCTCTTAGCTGGTCATTTTCTACACCGCGACTGTATATGGCTATTTTCATGTGTGTATTATTTAAGTCAAAATGAAAAAGTCAAAAATCAAAATTGTGTCTTCGCTTTTACATTTTGAATTTTTACTTTTTAGTTTATACTAACCTTTCCTCATAATATACCTCTAGCGTGTAAAAATAACCCCTTTTCTCCTAATTGGTTAAAGCTATATTCCACACTTAATTTTAAATCATAAAGCGATAGTATATCAAGTCCAAAGCCACCCGTATATAAAAAGCGATTGTTCAATCTGGTGTCAAATGCTTTTTTATTATACGCATATCCTGCCTCTGCATATGTTTTTGTATAAACAGATAAGGGTATAAATGGTACTTGTTTGATTTTGAACGGCATTGGAATTTTTAATCCAAATATTTTTTTGCTCAGCGTATATTTTGAAATAGCGGCAGCTACACCATCAATAACATAATATTCAAGTCCACTCATATAAAAATCCCCATAACCCATGGCGCGCTGATTTATATAAGCTTGCTCGAAAGGCAACTTAATTTTAGAAAAGAATTGAAAGCTGCTATAATATTGATGTTTGTGCGTAATGTATTTTCTGTACGTAAAATCAAGTGCAAGCATGTTTAACCCGCCTTTCCAGCCCCATCCTCTTTTGGTTACACTGAAACCATAAACTTTTCCTTTCAATGGATAATTGATATTATCTAAGTTGATATATTGAAAGCCATATGTAAAATCAGCAAATAAATTTTTGGACTGTGAAGAGTTGAAATAATTAGGATTGTATTTTGTTGTGATGATGCTATCATCTACATTGATATAATTCAATTGTGCAACATAATAGTGTCGGTTATAAAAGCCATTTCTTTTTCGATATGTGGCATTTAAGAAAAAAGCACTCTTAGTGAAATCCGATTTTTTGTATTGTAATACCTGATTGTTATAACTTGTTTTGTAAGTAAACTCTTTGTTTTGGGAAAATCCTGTTCCAACAGAGAAGCCTTCTGTGAGCTTCGAATTGCTATATGGCGCAGCATAATAAGCATAGAAATTTCTTGAGTAACCATTTAAAAAAATCAGATTCAATTGGTCACCGCGTCCACTGATATTGTAATGAGTAAATTTAAGCCCATAGCTGACCCTGCTGAAATCGGCATTGAAGGTTTTCCACCATTCATTGAAATTCCTGTCGGATAATTTGAATTGAGGTGCAGGATAGATATACCATCGTTCATATAAAACCACTTTTAATGAAAACGTATAAGCACTGGTCATCAGTGGAATGATTTCCACCTCAGAAAAAAGATTGGTATTGTATACAAGTTCACGAGAAGCTTTGATGGCATCAAACAGCGAATTTGCTTTTAAAGAGTCTCCTTGTTTGATTTTCATTTCTCTGAGAATCACATAGGCTTTCGTTTTATTGTTCCCAGAGATAACGATGGTATCTAATAACAATTTGCAATTAGAATCAATAGCCGTTTTTTGAAGCAGCTGTTCAAAAAAAAGTTTGATGTCAACATTTTGTTGGGCTTCTGTGCGATAACATAAAAGCAATCCGAAGAAAAAAAAAGCGCATTTTAGTATGTTCATTTTTTTCAGATTACTTGAGATTTTGCAATTAATAACTTTTATTTATAAGTCGAGATAGTTCATTAGGTTTCTGTAATTGATATCTGAAGTGTCGTCAAATATTTTTGTGCCAAACTGGTGAAGCACATTGTATTCATATCTTTCAAAAGTAGCTAGGAGTGCTGAAATTTCTTTTTTATTGATATGAAGTGTTACAGTAAGAATTCCTGTTACAGCATCTGTAGTGGTGTTAAGATGAAGAATCGTACAATCATTACTTTCAACAATTCTGCTGATTTCTGAAATAGAAAAATGTACCCTTTCCATTTCAAGAATAATCAACCCACCGATTTCATTGGCACCTGAAAAATCTCCAATGGTTTTCAATAAATAATCAGACGTAATCACGCCCATGAATTCAGCTGCTTTGTCGATAACAGGAACAACGTTCGTTTCATGTTGATTACAATATCCAATGGCGTTTAAAAAATGTACATCATCCTGAATGTAAATCAACATCAAGTGTTGCTGAATCATTTCGATAGTTGCTTTATCATCATCCACGTCCAACAAATCTTCTTCACTAATCAATCCTAGGTATTTTTTTTCAGCAATTACTGGCAGGTGCGTAAGTTTGAAATCATTAATCAGCAGCTTTGCTTTGGCAACAGTATCCTGCAATTTTAACTGAGGTATGTTCTGGTTGATTAACTGAGATGTGAGCATGATTCAGGTTTAATAGGGTTACACTAAAAAATTAAAAATGAATAACCCTTGAAAGAGTTAATGCTTATACGGAAGCTTTTGAATTGAGTCGTGCTAAAAAACCTCCAAGAATTTCATTAAAAGTTTCTGGCACTTCCATCATTGGGGCATGACCACATTTATCGATAAAATGCAGCTCACTATTGGGAATTAATTTTTGAAATTCTTCTCCAACAAATGGCGGCGTGATGGTATCATTATTACCCCATATCAGGCAAGTTGGTAATTTTATTTGATTTAATTCCTGACCAAGATTATTTCTGATGGCGCTTTTTGCCAACGCAATAATTTTTATCACTTTCAACCTGTTGTTGGTAATTTCGAAAACTTCGTTCACCAATTCTTCAGTTGCTAAAGTAGGGTCATAAAAAGTAAGAGAGGTTTTGTGGCGAATGTATTCTTTATCGCCTCTTTTAGGATAAGAATCCCCCATTCCATGTTCGAATAAACCTGAACTTCCGGTAAGTATTAGAGATTTGATGCGCTCAGGCTTTTTTAACACATGAACCAGTGCCACATGTCCACCTAATGAGTTGCCCATGAGGTGAATGTTATTGTAATTTCTGTGTTCTATGAACTTATTTAAAAACTTTTGCAATCCACCCACTGAAGTATGCAATAAATCAAGATCTAGCAAAGGCAAAATTGGCACTACTACCTTATGTGTTTTTTTGAAATAATCAATCAGGTCCTTGAAATTACTCAAGGCTCCAAACAATCCATGAAGCATCATCAGCGGCTCGCCCTCACCTTCTTCAATGAATTTGAATTTACCATCCTGCTTAATTGAGTAATCCATTATTTAGTAACGATTTAAATAAAAAACTTTCACTTAAAAATACATTAATTCGAATAATTTTTAGGTACCCCTTCAAAATACTGTTGCAACTGTGAAAAAATATCCTTGAAAAAAGGGATTATTTTTCCCAAATGGTCCAGCAGCCAAGGTCCTAAAGTTGAAAAATACGGATAAAAAACCGACTCGCTCAATTTTTCTTTACCTACCAGGTTCATCTCTTTTGCGTAGAATATCAAAACGCTATAAAAAACACCATATAAAAGCAAATAAATGCAGATACCGCCAAACTTATTCAGCCAGCCTAACATCATCACTTCAGTTGTTTTTTCGAATAACTTTCCTGCGTAATAAAATACTATAATGAACGCTGCAAAAATTAAAACAAAGGAAAGAAAAGGAAGCCAAACCGCATTGGTTTCAAAATGTTCGGCCATGTAATTAGAAACAACCGCTGATAACTTAGTAGCTGCTGCCAATCCTACAAAAAAAGCAATGAACGAAAACAATGATTGTATAAATCCTTTGCTCATGCCTTTATACACGGCAAAAGACATCAACACAACAAAAATGATATCAATGATCATTCGCTTATTTTGGTGACATTAAATTAAGCCAGCATTTCTTTCACAATGGCACTGATGGTTTTTCCATCTGCTAAGCCGGCAAGTTGTTTCGAAGCTACGCCCATTACTTTTCCCATATCAGCAGCTGAGGAAGCTCCTGTTTCAGTAATAATATTTTTTACGGCTTCTTTGATTTCTGCTTCAGAAAGTTGTTTTGGTAGAAATTTTTCTATTACCGCCATTTCTTCTCTTTCCTTTTCTGCCAAATCCTCACGACCTTGTTTTTCAAAGATGTCGAGAGAATCTTTGCGTTGCTTCATCATCTTTTGTAAAAATTTCTGTTCGGTAGCTTCATCAATAGCGCCATTAGCACCAGGTTCAGTTTTGGCTTTGATGATTTCAGCTTTTATAGCTCTTAAAGCTCTTAATACCGCTTCATTTTTTGATTTCATGGCGTCTTTCATTTCCGCCATTATTTTTACTTCGAGTGACATAGTTTGTGTTTTAAAATATAGATATAAAAATAAATAAAATTAGCCTTGTTCTTTGATCATATCGTCTCTGAATTTCTGATAAAAATCTTTGGCAAAAGTTTTCATTTCTTCAGAAAGTACATTGTTTTTGGTAGCTCTGTTGAAAGTGTCTGCCATGGTCATCAACATCTGGTAATAAAAATCTCCCATTTCATCTACCATCATGTCTTTGGTCCATAAATCAATACGAAGTGCCGACTTGTCTGCACTATCCCAAAATGCTAAACACATCGCTTTCGATTTTTGAGCCATTTCTGCAGTACTGTCTGAGGCCTGCCAATTGATTTGTTCAGGAATTTTATTGGGGTCTAAAATAACATCAATAGTAATGGTTGATTTTTGCATATTCACTATTTTTTGGCAAAGGTAATAGGTTTGAAGGGTTATTGTTAAAGTCAAAATTCAAAAATAAAAAGTAAAAAAATCAGGTAATCAATTTTGAATTTTTACTTTTAAATTTTGATTTTTTATTCAACAATCGAATGGAGAAATTTTGTAGTAAAATCTTTCATATCTGCTTCCATAATTTTCTGATAGGCAGCACTTGTTATTTCATTTCTCAGCGACTCATCTTTGTACAACAATATCATTTTCTGCGACAATTCCTTTTCATCTGTTTTGGCATATAAAACCGAGTCTTGAAAACCAGCTTTAAAGTAATCGGAATCATGAACAATCATGGGAATTTGCATTTGCATGCAATCATTCATTTTATAATTTATTTTTTGTTTTTCGGAAATGAAAATACAGCCGTAAGCCGCAGCGCATGCAACATCTTTTTTATCAGCCGAAATCAACTTTACATCGGCTTTATATTTATAGGTTTCCAACTGCTTAGACAATGAAATGATTTTTGTATCATCTGCAACAATCAGCAGATTCATGCTCGACTGCTGCCATTTCTTAAAAAATGAAAACGCTTTTAATGTGGTAATGATTTTTTGCTCTTCAACACCTTCTGCCATCAATAGATAAAAATCCTTACCATCACTTAACCCTGTTTTTACTTCTTCTTTCTGTGTGAAATTTAAAGATGTAATGTGTTCGTTGGGCAAGAATGGTATGAATATTATTTTAGATGCTGTTTCAGGAAATTTTTCTACCAATAATTGCTTTAAGTACTCGTTTGAAACAATGATTCGATAAGCCG
>CALPIT020000061.1 GCA_943323705.2 Streptomyces griseus | reverse complement strand
TTTAATATATCATGAACCTCCTGACTAGTATAGGTAATCCAACAGCTTCTTTGGTTTTCTGGTTTTAAGGTTGGTTTTTCTAAATAACTAAAGCCAACGATTTCATCGTCTCCCTTTTGTTCCTCCATTTTAGAGTAATCCAAGCTTCTACCGTCTATTCTGGGTGGGGTTCCTGTTTTTAATCTATCGCTTTCGAAACCAAGTGCAACTAACTGTTCAGTAATACCCGTTGCAGCCGTTTCAGACACCCTTCCTCCACCAAAATTCTTTTCTCCAATATGAATCACTCCATTTAAAAAGGTACCGTTAGTTAAAACAACCGCTTTTGAATGAATTTCATGACCCAAGCCCGTTACCACTCCCCCAACTTTACCGTCTTTTATTATTAACTCCTTTACCATATCCTGATAAAAGTCGACATTATCCGTTTGTTCGAGCATTTCCCTCCAGGTTTGTGCAAACAACATTCTATCGCTTTGTGCCCTTGGGCTCCACATGGCAGGTCCTTTTGATCTATTCAACATCCTGAATTGAATCATGCTTTTATCGGTTACAATTCCACTGTAACCACCCAGCGCGTCTATTTCTTTTACAATTTGTCCTTTTGCAATACCTCCCATTGCCGGATTACAGCTCATTTGGGCAATTGTTTGCATATTCATCGTAACAAGCAACACCTTGCTGCCCATATTTGCGGCAGCAGCAGCAGCTTCACATCCTGCATGACCAGCGCCTACCACTATGACATCGTATTCTTTAAACATTTTCTGTTTTTGTTTTTTTATAGCATGTTTCACGTGGAACATGTCGTTAGTTTCTTATTGTTATTCTTTTGTTCCACGTGGAACAGGTTTTACTTTTTGAAATAAAGTACCAAATATTCATCCTCTTTTGAACGCATTAAAGCAATGTCTTTTGTTGATTTATCCTTAAATCCGCATAAATGTAACACGCCATGGAAGATAACACGGTGTAATTCATTTTTTAAAGTTGATTGATAATCAATAGAATTTTTAATTATTGAATCAACGCTGATGTAAATTTCTGCGGTTATCCCATTTTGATCTCTTGAAATCTCAAAGGTTATGATATCTGTTGTATAATCATGATTTAGGTATTCTCTATTAATATTTAAAAGAAAATCATCCGAACAAAATATTATGTTTAAATCCTGTGCTTTAGTTTTTTCTTTTTTGAAAATACTTGTAATGAACAACTTTAGGTTGCTTCTATTTTGTAAACTTGTTTTGGATTGAAAAAAGAATCTAATGTTCAAAATAACGGGTTTCTTATATTATGTAATCTAATTGAAATGTAAAATGAATCAAAATTTACACATCTCGAAATTAAGACGAAATTATATTTTCTATCTTTACTTTAATAATAAATCATGATTAAAAAATTATCAGAAATCAAATCCGGTAAAAGCGCTACGATTAGATCTTTCGAAAATGATGAATTGTTTATCAAATTAATGGAGATGGGGTGTTTGCCTGGAGAGAAAATCACAGTTGAACAAATTGCTCCATTGAAAGACCCAATTTCTGTATCCGTTGCTGGTTATATTCTTAGTTTAAGACTAGAAGAGGCAGAAAACATTGTTGTAGAAGAAATTATATAATTTTATCTTTTTAAATATGAGAGTTGCCTTGTATTTTGGTTCTTTCAACCCCATTCACCATGGTCATTTAATTATAGCCAACGAAATCGTGCAACAGGAGGATTACCATGAATTATGGTTTGTCATTTCTCCTCAAAATCCATTTAAAAACGAAAATAATCTTTTGAATGCCAATCATAGATTTCAATTGCTGCAATTAGCGGTAGAAGGTGAACATAAATTGAAAGCTAGCAACATTGAGTTTAAACTACCAAAACCATCGTATACGGTTAATACACTAGTCTATTTGAAAGAAAAGTATCCGAACCATCAATTTGATATTGTTTTGGGAAGTGATGGATTTCAAAATATTACAAAATGGAAGAATTCAGCGTTTATTATAGAAAATTATAAATTTCTCATTTATAAAAGAGCTGGATTTGATGTAAATAATGAGGCAGGGGCTGATGTAAAAATAATTGAAGGACCGCAGTTATTTATTTCGTCTACGCATATACGTAAGTTTATAGAAGAACAGAAATCTATCAAATATTTAGTGCCCGATTTGGTTGCGGAAGAAATAAAAGCAAGAGGTTATTATAATTTGTCAAAAAAAGAAACCAAAAAATAAACAAATTAATACAATAAAGGGAGCTTGAATTTTTGTGTACTGTAGCAAAAGAAAGGTTGACAGTATAATGAAAAGGTTGATGATGATTTCATTATTTAATGAAAATAAATTTAACCCATGTAACAGGTATAAGGCCGCAGCCCAAATTACACCTACTATAACAGCGTTTATACCTTCTAAAGCACGATAAACCAAAACGAATTTTTTTAGGTATTGCCATACGGGGAAAAAGAAAAACAGCAATAAGGCGCTTGGTAAAAAGATAGCAATCATACCAATTAAACAACCAATTAATTGCATCATTTTTCCTTCTTGGGAAAGCGCCATTCCTCCAACAAATGCACCAACCGAAAAAACCGGACCAGGGATGGCTCTTACCATTCCGTAACCAGTTAATAAATCTGATTTCTCTATTTTTATAACATTAGGATTTTTTAATTGAGTTCTAGAATCTGAAGGCCTCGCAACGTATTGATCCAGCATTAGTGGGAGTAAAACATCTCCACCTCCAAAAACAACACTTCCAAAACGATAAAAATTTTCAAAGAGATTATATGCCTTTCTGTGTTCCCAATTGTTTTTTCTAGCAGATTCACTGAGGAAACCAGCAATAGAAAAAATTAATAGAAAAAGTAAAATGTTAGTCCATTTAATTTGACGAGGTTTTATGTGCTCTTTTTCTGGAATTCTTTTGCTACTAAAATTTGTGATAACGCCTCCCATTAAAATCAATAAAGGGAAGATCCATGGTGTTTTGAAGAATAAATAGGTAACAATCAAACTTAATAGCATTATAATTTGTGTGATTGTATTTTTTACAGATACATTAAAACTTCTAAATCCAGAGAAAACTAAAAACCCAATTGCCATAGGCTGTATATACTTGAAAATATTTTGGTACAATTCATGGTGTTGAAAGTGAACCAGTAAAAAAGAAAGTAAACCCATTAAAAAACAAGCCGGTAAAATCCAGATCAAAAGTGTAAGAATAGATAACAGAAATCCGCCTCTTTTGTATCCAATTAAACCAATTAGTTGTGTGCTAGAGGCTCCGGGTAACAACTGACAAAATGAATAATAATCGATAAGCTCTTCTGAGGATAAATAATGTTTTTTTTGAACAAAAGTCTTATCTATCATACCTAAGTGACCTTGTGGACCACCAAAGGCTGTTAGTGAATAAAAAAAAACATCTTTTAAAAAAGGTATATGTCTAGTAAGAATCAATTTTACTTTATTATGTATAAAATTAGATAAGTCTTAAAATCGCAAGTAATTTTGTAACTGAAAAAATACAAAACAATTTTGAGTATGAATAAAACTTTTATCTACATATATAAAATCTTATTTTTTTTCATTGTGATGAATTGTAAATCTTTTGCTCAGTCAAAAGATAATTACATTAAAATAAATAATGAAAAAATTCCTGTTTATGATGATTTAAATAACTGGGCGGCACATCCATGGAAAAAAGATAAAGCTGATAGTATTCCAAAGGAATTAAGAAATAAAGAAAATATTGACTCTATTGCAGATGTTTTTTTTATACATCCCACAACTTATACTCAGAAAGAGTTCACTGATTGGAATGCCGATATAAACAATGAAAAATTAAATATTGAAACCGATAACTCTACCATTTTATATCAAGCTTCGGTGTTTAATAAGCGGTGCAGAATTTTTGCACCACGTTATCGTCAAGCACACATAAATGCATTTTATACAAATCAGGATTCTGCGATCATTTATTTTGATCTTGCCTATAATGATGTAAAAGAAGCCTTTGAATATTATTTAGAACATTTTAATAATGGAAGGCCAATCATTATTGCTTCTCATAGTCAGGGTACAAAACATGCTGGTAGATTATTGAAAGAATTTTTTGAAAACAAACCATTATATAAAAATTTGATTTGTGCTTATATAATTGGCATGCCGATTCCTGAAAATTATTTTTCTGCAATACCTGTTTGTAAAGATTCAAGTCAAACGGGTTGTTATGTTGGGTGGAGAACTTACAAAAAAGGATATACTCCTGATTTTATAAAAAATGAAAAATTTAAAAGCATTGTTGTAAATCCGCTCAATTGGAAAATAAGTGATGAAGAAGTTTCTATTAAAAAAAATAAAGGTGGAGTTTTAAAAAACTTTAATAAAATAGTACCTCATGTGGTTGATGCAAAAATCAATAATAATATTTTATGGAGTTGTAAACCGGATGTTTTTGGTAAAATGTTTTTTACTGCTAAAAATTTCCATATTGGTGATATTAATTTGTTTTACATGAATATCAGAGAAAATGTAGATGTTCGTATTCAATCTTATATGCAAAATTATAAACCATAGTGGGCACTAATTTCCAGCATTTTTTGAATGGGTAATTTAGCCGCTTTCAAAATATTTTCATCGAGAATAATTTCAGGAGTCTCGTATTTCATACACAGGTATAATTTTTCAAGTGTATTTAATTTCATATATGGACAATTGTTACAAGCGCAAGAATTATTGGGTGGAGCAGGTATAAAAGTTTTGTCGGGGTTTGATTTTTGCATTTGGTGTAAAATACCCGTTTCTGTGGCAATTATAAATTCTTTGGCATCATCCTTAAGGGTGTAGTTTAAAAGTGCTGTAGTGCTCCCTATATAGTCTGCAATGGCTAATATTGGTTCTTCACATTCAGGATGAGCGATGAATTTTGCTTTTGGGTGTCTGATTTTAAGTTTTGTTATTTTTTCCAAGCTAAAAATTTCATGAACCATACAAGACCCATTCCATAGTAACATATTCCTTCCAGTCACTTTGTTGATATAAGCACCTAAGTTTTTATCAGGTGCAAAAATGATAGATTGTTCTTTTGGTAAAGATTCAACAATTGCCTTTGCATTGGATGAGGTGCAAATGATATCACTTAAAGCTTTTATTTCTGCGCTACAGTTAATGTAAGTAATGATTTTATGATCAGGATGTTTTTCTTTAAATTTTTTAAATAGATCCGGAGGTGCAGAATCGCTTAATGAACATCCTGCTTTTAAATCAGGCAATAAAACTTTTTTATCTGGATTAAGAATTTTAGCCGTTTCACCCATAAAATGTACGCCGGCAAAAACAATGATATCAGCTTTTGTTTTTTCGGCAAATTGTGCTAAGCCTAAACTATCACCAATATAATCAGCGATATCTTGTATATCAGGTTCCTGGTAATAGTGCGCCAGAATAATGGCATTTTTTTCTTTTTTTATTTTTTTTATTTCTTCGAATAAATCTAAAGTTGGGTCAACATCAACATTATAAAAACCGTTTTCTTGAACAATTAATTTTTTTAAATTTTCATTGTTTATATCTCTCATAATATGTATTAATATAGTTTATTTATATATCCACTTACTACTATTAGGGCTGTTAATAAGTGGAAAATTAATTTTTCCAGCTATTGTAAATTCAAATTTCTCTATTTATCCACGGTTATAAACACCGTATTCACATTTTTAATTTTGAATGATTATAGAATAAATCATAGTATAGCACTTGTATTTTTATAATTTTAAAATAATTTCTTAACCAACGTTGATAAAAAATCCTGTTGAAAAAATTTTGGCACTTAATTTTAAAAATGATGTGAAATAGACGGGTAAAATTTGTCATCAACTTACATCAAATCCAGAAATTAAGAAATCACCTGATTTTAGTTCACATTTTTTTCAGAGAAATTATTTCAAAAAGCAGGGTTATTCACATTAATCATACATATCCACAAATTTGATGTGGAAAGGCTGATTTTCAGATTTTTAAACACAAAAATTTCAATATTTTTTTAAAATGATTAATAATTAAGTGCTTACGAAGTTTTCCACAGTTTGTTAATACCCTTTTTTATACTATTTTTGCTACCCAAAAACTAATATAAAGTTATATGCAAATTATTCAAAGTATTCGTGAAAAAGGAGCTGCAATTGTAATTGTAGTCATATCACTGAGTTTAATCGGTTTTATTTTAATGGATGCCAAACAAGGTGGCAGCAGTTTGTTTGGTTCTGTTTCAAATAATGTTGGTGAAATTAATGGTGAAAAAATTGAACTGAGTGTATTTAATAAAAAAGTGAAAGATGCTGAAGATATGCAGGCTCAAAGAACAGGCCAAAGACCTTCAGGTGTGCAAACGTATCAAACAAGAGATCAGGTTTGGAACCAGATAGTAGCCGAAAAAATATTTTATAATGAAGCTTCTAAAATCGGAATTGAATTTACCGCAAAAGAGTTGTCATATATATTATTAAGTAATGATCAATCAAATCCATTTTTACAGGAGCAATCTTTGAAAGATTCAATCACTGGTCAGCTTGATATTAAGAAGGCTCAAAATGCTATGAATAATATTAAAAAATTCAAAGGCGAGCAAAAAGACCAGGTTAATGCACAAATTGTAGATCCTTTAAAATTAAACAACACCGTTGCGAAATATTCTGCTTTATTAAATGCAAGCGCCTATTATCCAAAATGGATGGAAAAGAAAGATGGTGAAGAAAATATCGCGTTCAGTAATATCTCATTTGTAACAGTGCCTTACACAGAAATCAACGACAGTACCATAAAAATTACTGACGAAGATGTAAATAATTATGTTAACAAACATAAAGAGCAATTCAAACAAGAAGCCGGTAGAAATATTTCTTATGTTGCCTTTTCTCAATTGCCATCTTCTGAAGACAGTTCTGTTGCTTACAATTCATTAGCACAATTGAAAGTAGAATTTGAAGCAGACAGCAACGCAAAAGCATTTGTTGCGAGAAACGTTTCAACCATTGACTTCAAAGATGATTATACAACCAAAGCAAAGATGAATCAGATTTTTGCAGATACGTTATCAAGATTGTCTATTGGTGGTGTATTTGGTCCATATGTTGACAAAACAAATTATGTTTTGGCAAAAATGCTTGGCACCAAACAATTACCAGATAGCGTAAATGCAAGACATATTTTAATTGGCACCAACGATCCTCAAACAGGACAACCAACAATGGCAGATTCTGCAGCAAAGAAATTAGCAGACAGCATTTACAATGCCATACAATCAGGTTCTAATTTCAACTTATTGGCATTACAATTTTCTACCGATCAGGGAAGTAAAATAAAAGGTGGCGATTTGGGCACATTTGCTTACGGCACCATGGTTCCTGAGTTCAATGATTTTTGTTTTACAAAATCAACCGGTTCTAAAGGTGTGGTAAAAACAGATTTCGGTTATCACATTATTGAAGTAATGAGCCAGAAAGGTTTAAACACTGCATACAAAATTGCTTACGTAGGAAAAGAAATTGCGGCAAGTGATGTAACCATTAACAAGTCAAGTCTTGAAGCCACAAAAGCATCAGCAATAAAATCAAAAGAGGAATTAGAAAAATACATTGCTAAAAACGGAATGAGTCTTACTGCCGTACCGAGCATGATAAAAGAAAACGATTATCAAGCAGGTGCTTTACAAGATGCAAGAGCTGTTGTAAGATGGGCATTCGAAGCAAAAAAAGGTGAGATTAGCGAACCATTCAGTGTAGGCGATCAATTTATTGTTGCGGTACTTGATAAAATTAATGATAAAGGCGTGCAAGATGCAACTACAGCAAGACCGGGTTGCGAAGCGATTATACGCAACAACAAAAAATCAGAAATGATTAAAAAGAAAATAGGTAACAATCCTACTTTAGAATCAGCAGCTTCAGCATACGGCAAACAAATCCAGGGAGCTGGTGCAGATTCAAGTATAACTTTCAATTCTCAAATTATCAATGGTGTGGGAATGGAAGCGAAAGTAATTGGAGCGGCATTTAATAAAGAATATCAATCAAAAGTTTCTCCTTTAATTGATGGAACTACGGGCGTGTTTATTGTAAAAGTAAATTCAATACAAAACAAGCCTGCCGAATCTCCTGATGCTGTAAGCGCTCGTACTACTTCAAAAATTGGAAACATCAGAACCCAAACAAATGGCTGGTATGAAGGTTTAAGAAAGCAAGCGGATATCGTTGATGAAAGAAGCAAGCATTATTAATAAGCATTTCGTTAATCGTAAATAATTTATAAGTCGGTCTCTAATCAGGCCGACTTTTTATTTTAATTTTACACCATGTCTGAAGAATTTGTAAACAAGGTTGCAGAAAGTGGAATTATAACATTAGACCTGGAAAAATATTTTCCCGAAGATGATATTGTTGTGTTTGACATCAAGGATTATTTGTTTATGGGTTTGATATTAAAGGAAAAAGATTTCAGACAGGCATTGAAAGAATTGGATGTTCAAAAATATCAACACAAAATCGTTGCCGTAACCTGTACAGCAGATGCCATCATACCCATGTGGGCTTATATGCTTATCAGTAGCACTTTGCAAACGGCTTCAAAAGACATCATTTTTGGAAACGAAAACGACGCAAAAACAAAGCTGCTCATTAGAAATATACTTCAAATAAATAAAGAAGAATTTATTGATAAAAGGGTTGTAGTAAAAGGTTGTGGGGAAACCCCGATTCCAGAAGAAGCTTATCTTGAAATTACGAATCTATTAAGGCCTGTTGTAAAAAGTATTATGTTTGGAGAGCCTTGTAGCACGGTGCCTATTTATAAAAAAGCGAAAGAAAATTAGAGAATATAAGATTTCGCAAAGTAAAATCGAATCGATTTTTTGAAAAAAAGGAGCTTTAATGCTAAATAAAGTTCAGTGGGGCTGAATAAAGTTTAGTTTAAATATTTGGCTGTTCGGAGTGTGAACACGTAATATTGCAATATCGCTTTTGATATCAAACATCACTTCCCCACCTCATCACACCCCAATTCTATATGCCACAAGATTATCATAACCACCACTCGCAATAAATTATTTTGTAGTAATTATTAAAACCAATTCTTCCTTCTGAAATACCCCATCATCCACACGGGAATAAGAATCATCAACCCCACAGAAATAAAAAACCCCCATTTGTTGTGAAGCAGTGGAATTCTTTCGAAGTTCATTCCAAAAATACCGCCAATAACGGTAGCGGGTGCTAGCAAACAAGTAACGATCGCCATTACTTTCATCGACTGGTTTAATTTAAGATTCATATTACTCATGTACAAATCGTGTATGTTAATCATGATATCACGATAGTTTTCAGCTAAATCATTTGCCTGAACAATATGATCATAAACATCTTTAAAATATTTTTCAGTTCGGTCTTCAATCAATTCGTTTTCGCTTCTTAAAATTCCATGTATCAATTCACGAACAGGTCCGATACTTCGTTTCAACAATATCATTTCTTTCCGGAGGTTGTTTATCTTAACCAGCGTTTTATTGCTTGAATATTTAATGATGTCTTCTTCAAGCTGTTCAATTCTTTCGCCTAATTTTTCCATTACGAGATAATAGTGATCAACAATGGCATCAATCATCGCGTAGTATAAAAAATCAGCTTTGTTTTGTCTGATTTTACTTCCGTTGATTTTTATTTTTTCTCTTAACGTATTAAACACATCCCTTGATTCATCTTCTTGAAAACTTATAACAAAGTTTTTTCCTAGCACAATGCTAATCTGTTCTGATTCAACAGTTGCTTCTTTTTCATTAAAATATAGCATGTTCAGCACACAAAAAAGGAGTCCGTTTATTTGATCCATTTTTGGCCTTTGTCCCAAACTCAAAATATCTTCCACAATCAATTGGTGTACGCTAAAATGTTCTGCAAGATTCTCAACATCTGTTTTTTTAATACCGTCAATGTTAATCCAAGTGACCTCGGGTGTGTTTACATGTTTATAACAATCCTTAATATCTTGTATTTCTTTTGAAAGTAAATTATTGTTATCGTATTCATGAATGTAGATGCTTGTCTTAATGGCTTCTTTTCTTTCATGAATAACGGTTGGGTTTACCTGCAGCACTTCTTTCGTTCGGAGAATATCAAGTGGATTGAATAAATAATCGAGGTATTTTTTTCCTTTCATTTTAAATTACTATTTATGGTAAGTAAATGTAAGATTTGTAGGACATAAAAAAACCGCAGTTTTTGCTGCGGTTAAATTATTTTAAAAAGATGCACTTTTGGGATAACGTGGAAAAGGAATCACGTCTCTGATATTTCCCATGCCGGTCACAAACTGTACAATCCTTTCAAAGCCAAGTCCAAAGCCAGCGTGCGGACAAGCTCCGAATCTTCTAGTATCTAAATACCAATCCAGTTCTTCTAATGGAATATGCATTTCAGTCATTCTTTCTGTGAGCTTATCGTAACGTTCTTCTCTTTGAGAGCCACCAACAATTTCTCCAATGCCTGGAGCAAGAATATCCATTGCAGCAACAGTTTTTCCGTCATCATTCTGACGCATGTAAAATGCTTTGATTTCTTTTGGATAGTTCGTTAAGATCACAGGCTTTTTAAAATGTTTCTCCACAAGATATCTTTCGTGTTCGCTTTGTAAATCAACACCCCATTTATCTATCAGATAATTAAATTTCTTTTTCTTGTTGTGATTGCTTTCTTTTAAGATGTCTATCGCTTCGGTGTAAGTGATTCTTTCAAAATCATTGTTTACAACAAACTCCAGTTTTTGCAACAAGCCCATTTCACTTCTTTCGTTTTGTGGCTTTTGTTTTTCTTCTTCATCCAAACGCTGGGTTAAAAATTCAAGATCTTCTTTGTTATGCTCCATGGCATAACGGATGATATACTTGATGAATTCTTCAGCTAGATTCATGTTGTCTTCCAAGTCAGAAAAAGCCATTTCTGGTTCAATCATCCAAAACTCTGCAAGGTGGCGTGTTGTATTACTGTTCTCTGCTCTAAAGGTTGGACCGAATGTATAAATATCACTGAAAGCCATAGCTGCGAGTTCTCCTTCAAGCTGACCACTAACGGTTAAGTTTGTGCTTCTTCCAAAAAAATCTTCTTTGAAGTTGATAGAACCATCTTCATTCCTAGGAGCGGTTCCATCTAAAGGCAAGGTCGTTACTTTAAACATTTCACCCGCACCTTCGGCATCACTTGCGGTAACAATTGGCGTATGTAAATACACGAATCCTTTTTTATTAAAAAACTCATGAATAGCAAATGCCAAAGAATGCCTTACTCTGAACACCGCACCAAATGTGTTTGTTCTAAAACGCAGGTGAGCGATTTCACGTAAAAATTCAAGACTGTGTTTCTTGGGTTGTAAAGGAAATTTTTCCGCATCGCTATCGCCAAGAATTTCAACCGAAGTTGCTGTTAACTCTACTTTCTGCCCTTTACCTAAAGAAGGAATAATTTCACCAACCGCCTTAATACACGCACCGGTGGTAATTCTTTTTAAAGTTGTTTCATCCAAAGAACCCAAAGCGACCACAACCTGAAGATTATTATTGGTACTGCCA
>CALPIT020000060.1 GCA_943323705.2 Streptomyces griseus | reverse complement strand
GCAAGGCTCGCAAAGGAGCAAGGGCGCAAATCTTATATTTTGCGGAATGTTCCATAGGAACATCTTGTCTTTAGCCCGAGGTGTTAATTATTTGGATTCGTTCCATCGGAACGTTTGGTGAAAAACAACAACGAATTTGAGAATTATTTTTTCTTCACAAAGGTGCTAAGGCACAAAGTATTTGTAAAAAGGTATAACCACGAATTCACGAATTGTTTTTTTGCCACAAAGGCGCTAAGGCACAAAATTGTACGAAAAACATTTTGAATGTTAGAAAGCCACCAACCAGCGTAGCAACTTAAACAAATTAACCACAAATCACAAACCCAACTCCTCCGCAGGATCCCAAAATCTTTTTTTAAAATCTACAACAGTTTCGTTTTTTACTTCAACCCCATCTTTTTTTAAAAGCTCTTCCATTAATGTTGGTGTAGCAAAATGAGCTTTGCCGGTGAGCATGCCATTTCTGTTGACAACTCGTTGTGCTGGTACTTTCTTTGAAGCGCTGTGAGAGGCATTCATTGCCCATCCTACCATTCTTGCACTAAGTTTTGTGCCGAGGTAATTGGCAATGGCGCCATAAGAGGTAACACGGCCTTTGGGTATTTGACGAACAACATCAAATACGTCTTCAAAAAAGCTATATTCTTTAGGGGCTGTTGATTTTACTTTGGGTTGCATGTTTGATTTTCTATAAGCAGACTTCTTTTCGGTTCGGGCACCGCTTCGTAATCATATGGACAATGCTTACAGCCATTGCCACAACAGAAGCCTTTATCTAAATGATATTTTTCTGTGAGTACAATAAAGCCCTCCTCATTGTAATAAAAATCCACACCTTCTGTAAGCTTATTGTTCATGTTAGAAAAACAAAATTAAAAAGTAAAAATTTAAAAAATTATGTTGTAATGTTTTTGATTATACGCAACGTCCCTTTCAGGAGACATTGCTAAGAAAATATTTTTTATTCGCATCAATCCAGCAAAACACAATCATCTTCCCCCTTGGGGGGAATTAAAGGGGGCTTCCAAACTCCAAACAACTTGTATTTATAAATGTTCAGTCTCTTTCAGTAACATCTGCAACTCATCATCTTTATCCACTATTACATCTGGCAACGAAAAGCGAAGATAAAAGATTTTGTTGCTTCCGGCTATATCCAGACTTTCATAATGCGTTTTGATTTTTAGTCTGTCATCAACTACCGATTGAGCATATACATCATCGCAAGATTCGTGAATGATGAGTCCAAACATATTCGCCACTTTAAGAGTGAATTGATATAAATCAGGAGAATCTGTTTTTAAATGAATGAAGCCGTTTTTTGCAAGTACTTTTTGATAGAGTCGCAAGAATCTTGGATGGGTTAATCTTTTCTTAGCACGTGAAGTTCGTAGTTGAGGATCTGGAAATGTAATCCAGATTTCTTTTACTTCCTCATGAAGAAAATATTCGGGCAACATTTCAATTTGGGTGCGCAGGAATTTTGCGTTAGGCAATGGAAATTCCAATGCTTTTTTAGCACCTAAATACATGCGATTTCCTTTTACATCAACACCGATAAAATTTTGATCTGGAAATAATTTCGCCAATCCGATTGCATATTCTCCTCTGCCGCAAGCCAGTTCTAAAACAATAGGATTTTGATTAGAAAAAACAGCATGCCAGGTGCCCGCAATTTCCTTCGGGTATTCGAATACGTTATCAAAGTCTTTAATCTGTGAAAAACGGAGTAATTTTTTTTGTCCCATACGGGGGCAAAGGTAGAAGAAAAGAGGATAGATAAGCTGGATAAGCTAGATACTGGATGCTAGATTCTGGATAGACCAACATAACACAATCAACTTCCCCCTTTGGGGGACCGAGGGGGCTCACGAATTCACGAATTTTTTTACCGCGGAGAACAGCGTATAAAGAGTTCCCGCAGAGGTGTATTTAATATCAAAAAGATAGTTTCAAGAAGATAATTACCACTTCCTTATTCTTTATTTTTACTTTCTTATTATTTATTGCCGCGAATTGGTTTCACGCAAAGCTCGCAAGGTGGCGAAGTCGCAATGTTCCATAGGAAACCAAACAAAACACTTCACCATTTGAGGGATTGAGGGGGTTTGCGTTTGCTCTATATTTTCAATTAAGTTACTTTTACAACCTACTGTTACCATTTATGCCAAATTATCTAGAGCTTTTTAATGTATTGCTTATTGGACTTTTCACCACATCCTCATCTATGCTTGGTGCTGCGATTGGATTATATACGTCGTTGTCTAAGAAATTGATTGCAGGAATTTTGGCTTTTGCTGCTGGTTCCCTAATTGGCTCTTTGGTGATTGATCTTGCCTACAAAGGTGCTCTCGAATTACATCATAAAGGCTTCAAATTAAATAACGCCTGGTTGTTTATAGCATCTGGGTTTGCAATAGGATCCATCATTTATTTATTCACTTCCTTGTATCTTGAAAAAAGAGGTGCGGCTATCAGAAGACCTACACAATTCAAAGAATTTGCTATTGCGCAGAAGCGCGAAAAAACAATGGAGATGGTTGGCTTACTTTCTACATGCGAATTGCTGCGTCATCTTTCAGTTGAGGCGATTGAAAACATTTTACCAATGGTTAAAGAAAAAGAAATTATGCCTGGTGAGATATTGTTTAGAGCCGGTGATACATCAGACGCATTATACATTGTGGCAAGCGGTAAACTGGAAGTAATTGCCGATTCAACAATTGAAAATATCGATTCAACGAAAGTAATTGCCATTCTTGAAACAGGTGCTGCATTTGGTGAAATGGGATTAATAAGTGGAGGTGTTCGTACAGCCACCATTAGAAGTGAAGCGGGAGCTCAGTTGTTGGAAATAGGCAGCGAAGATTTTAAAAAACTAATGGCTTCAGATCATAACATTGAAAAAGCGGCGCTACACTTAAGTCATGAACGCTCCATACAGAACCTAAGTGTATCAGGAATTAATCCGGAAGCCTGGGCAAAAATTGCCATGCATAATCTAGAGCACATCAGCAAATCGGAAAGTCATAAAATGTTATTAGAGGCAGGCAATTCGAAAGGCGCGGGTATGGCAATTGTTCTTGGTAATATATTAGATACCATTCCAGGGTGTTTGGTCATTGGAGCAGGTTTTCATGGTTTTGGTAAGATGTCTATAACGTTAATGCTTGGCATGTTTCTGGGAGGTATTCCTGAAGCAGCTGTGAGTGCGAGTATGCTTACGAGAGCAGGGTATAGTAAGAAATTTATTTTTGGTGTATGGTCGTTGGTGCTTATTGTAGGCATGTTGGCAGCGGTAATTGGCAAGGAATTCATTGGTAATTCAGATACGTTGCTCGCCGTTTTTTTTGAGGCCGTTGCGGGTGGTGCGGTATTGGCGTTGGTTTCTCATACCATGATTCCGGAGGCGATTCATGAAGGGGGTTCAAAAGCAGTACTTCCAACAGTAGCAGGTTTTTTGTTGGCGTTGTTTTTTGCCATGAATGAAGTGTATGGATAAACTAAACAGTAGTGCATTTTTCAATACACCCTATGCCTAGGAAGTTCTCTCACCGAGTTGATTGATTTGTTTAATGACCTTGCGATGGTTTAAGACGCTATTCTAATGTTTTTTAAAATCAATTTCATAAGCAACATTCACCAACAAAAACTGTTGGTTAAATAATTGCCCCCATGCATAAGTAAACTCAATTGCAGGATGCCATCTTTTATTCAATTCAAATAAAAACCCACCACCGGTGTTCGCTGAAAAAAAGTTGATATGGTGTACTTCTTTGGTAGCGAGAGTTAACTCTTTTTCTGAAGTATGACTAATTCCAATAATAGGATAACAACGCAACCTATTACTAATGTTGAAATAACGGTGTAAGTTCAAATCAAAATCTAATGCAGACAATTCTCCTTCTTCATTTTTAATAATTTTTTTCGCAGTGAAGAATCTGTTGATTTCAAAAGCTATAGCCCATTTTTTATTAAAATAATAAACAGAACTGATATCCAAACCATTCAAATCGTTATGAAAATTTTTGATGTAGCCGGCGTCGATACTGATGGCGTGTTGGGATTTTGCTTTTGGAATAAGACAGAAAAACAAAAATAGAAGGGTTATGATTTGAATAGTTTTTTTCATTAAAAATTTTTTTGGGCAAATGTAAGGAGATAAGTTGTTATGGTTTTATAGTGGTTGAGTTCGAAATAAGATTGTTATTGTTTATATCTATATTGTCAGCCTTAAACTGACAAGTGAGATATGAAAAATAAGTTTGTTTCAACACCATTTATTTGGGTACTCGTTTTTTTATAACAACTAAAAATAGTACCTCCCAGAGGAAAAAATCATCTCATTATCACTATATAATCAGCATTATAATGCCGATTAAGCAAAATTAAATAACAACAAAATGAAAAAAATCAAAAACAAGTAACATAATACTGATTAATTTGAATTAATAACAAAAAAGACTATTTTTGACTTAAATAAGTATTATAATGCTGATTAATTCAAACGATATTGGAAAAATAGTTCAAGATAGAAGAAAATTGCTTTCAATTAACCAACAGGATTTATCTGAAATGGCGAATGTAACAATTAAGACCATTTATGCGATTGAAAACAATAAAGGAAACCCAACTATCGAAGTACTAAAGAAGGTTTTAAATGTGCTGGGTTTAGAAATAAAAGTTCAAATTAAATCAGTTGAATAATGAAAGGAGTTGTTTTTTGTAACGAAGTTCAAGCAGGTATTATTGAGAAAAATATTTCGGGGGAATATGTTTTTACGTATGATAATAATTACTTCGAAAACACAGCATATCCTCCAATAAGTCTGACGCTTCCAAAAACTAAAGCAGTATATAAATCAGCTGTACTCTTTCCATTCTTTTTTGGACTCCTATCTGAGGGTGTAAATAAAGAGATTCAATGTAGGTTATTGAAAATTGATGAGAATGATGATTTTGGAAGATTATTACTCACTTCCGGAGAAGATACTATTGGAGCCATTACAATTAAAAAATTGGAAGAATGAATTATTTGTGAAAGAAAGCCTCTTACCAACTTGGTATGATAAAAAACATTTTCAAATTAAAAAATAAAAAAATCAAAAATTTTTACTTTTCACTTTTGACTTAATATTACATACATGAACTGTAAAGGATGTTATATAGAATCAAAACAGGATTACTGTTTGACTTGTAGAAAAAAACTTTTCAATAAGTTGAAAGTTCCTTCTGTTCTCAATTTTGATGCGCCTAAAGGTGAGACTTTACAAGTATTTCAAGAGCACACAAAAAAACTTTCCATTTCAGGAGTACAACTAAAGTATTCTTTAAAATTAAAGGGCAATCAACTTGAATTATGTGAAAAAGGCGGAGAATATATTTTAAAGCCCATCCCTGTTGCAAGACAATTAATTGAGTTAGATTCAGCGCCTGAGAATGAACATTTAACAATGCAAATTGCCGAGCAAATTTTCAATATTAATACCGCAGCAAATGGGTTGATTTTTTTTAAAGACAATCAACCCGCTTACATAACCAAACGCTTCGATGTAATGAACGATGGGCGAAAATATTTGCAAGAGGATTTTGCTCAACTATTATCAAGATCAAAACATACACATGGGGACGCCTTTAAGTATGATGCTAATTATGAAGAAATTGGGAGTTTGATAAAACGTTATGTTGCAGCAAGCATACCTACCTTGGAGAAATTCTTCAAACTGGTTGTTTTCAATTATGTAATATCCAATGGAGATGCTCATTTAAAAAACTTCTCATTGATTCGAGATGAAAAAGGGGAATATCATTTAACTCCTGCTTATGATTTAATGAGTACAGTATTACATACACCTAGCGAATCAGACACTGCGTTGTCTTTATATGTGGGAGATATGAATTCAGCGTTCTATCAAAAATATGGTTACTATGGCAAGCCGAATTTTATTGAATTTGCAGAAAAATTAGGTATTGTAGAGATAAGAGCAGAAAGAATACTAAGCGAATTCATTAATAAAAAAGAGTTAGCCATCGAATTAATAAATCAGTCTTTTCTTACTGAAGTTGTAAAACAGAAATATATTACTAATTACATCGAAAAGATTAATAGGTTATAAACAATCGGAGATTATGGAGAAGAGTAAGGTGTTGAGGAGGTATAAGAATTGAAATTGTTTATTAAAAAATCTGTTGCAATCTGAAACAATTTTGTAAGAATCAAATGGAAGTCATTAAAGTTAAATACCTATTCATTATCATCATCTTCGATTGATTTAGATAGATTTCTAGGTGTTATGGATCTTAGTTTTAAATACAATTTTATATATCTAAAACATCCAATTATAAAAAAAAGTCCTAAAAAAAAGAAAAGGGCTTTGTTAGTGTCATCAGGATAATTGTTGGATTCAACAAAAAGAATCAAAAATAATATTCCAAAAAGTAAAAAAATAACACTCCACATAACACTCCGATTTAATTTACCAGACATATAATTTGCGTTATTTTTCATTTCTTCACCCACGGTGCTTGAATCTCCATAAGAAACCTTGCCTATTTTAAATTGATTTATTGTAATTGGAGGATAATTGTTGGATTTATTTAAATCATTAATCAATTCTTCAAATGATTTAAAATAAGGCTGTTGTTGCTTTATTAGATTCAAACAAATAGGTATAGAAAGGATTAATAAAAAGTATGCTATAGGAAATGATATCATAAGAAAAAATAAAATAATTGAAAAAAATCCAATAATGAATGCCCTCTTGTAGAGATTGTATGTGTACTTTCTATAAAAAACTACACAGAATTTAAAATATATGCTTTCTCTTGACTCTTTTTCACTAAGTTTTTTTAAATACTCCTTAGCAAAACTTTTTAAAGTGCGAATCAAAGGGTATACAAATTCTATTACCTCTGCATAATTTTTCGAGGGTTTGCTTGGAGTTCTCCAACCTTGAATTAAAAGAACTTTAAGATGATAATTGACAATATATTTCCGGGGTTTTTGGGATTGAAACTCAGTTAATACTTCTGAAACAATATTATTAATTCCTGGTAAATTAATTATGTTTTCTAGTGCTTCGTTATTTTTTACTTTAATATTTCCTGCTCTAATTATCCAAATATCTTCAACACCAATACCAGCAATTGGGTCAATCAAATCTGCTATCATTACCTCTAAATTTTGATGCGAATTGATTTTTTTAAAGATTTTTATTAAAATGGTTTCATACAATTGCGTTTTGTTTTTCCATACTATTTCATAATAAATAAAAATTAATGTACGAAACAGTGGCATTAAAATTATTATAAAAAAAGCAATTGCATTAATTAGGTTCATAATTATTATTTAAGGATATATTTTAAAAAATAAAAATAGATAAAAATCAATCAAATTTAAGTTTCAACCCTTTAAGAAACGCACCTCAAGTACCGGAGCCTCCTCCGCCAGTTATAGAAGTAGTTGAAAGCATAGTGCCAATAACTGTCCAGAAAGAGCTGGTTGGTTGAGAAGAGATTTATTATAACAAAATTTTTATTTTATATTCAACAAAAGTTACTTTCGTTTTTCACTTTGAAATAAGTCCAACAATGTATATCATATATGACGACAATAACTATAAAAACAAGAGTATTTTTGTCACCTATATACTTATTGCTATCAATGTTTTTGTTTATTTGGGTTTACAGGTTGACAGTTCCAATTTAATGGAATCAGTAGAAAATAATTTTTTTAATGGCTATTGCATGCTTCCTGCGGAGATATTGAGTGGTAAAGATGTGGTCATTCCCGGTTATTTTGAAGCTTCTCCTCACCCGGTTTATTTAACCATTATAACTTCTATGTTTATGCATGGCGATTTTTGGCATTTGGCTGGCAATTTGTTTTTTCTTTTTGTATTTGGAGATAATCTTGAGTCTGCGCTTGGACCGATAAAATTCTTGATCTTTTATCTTTTATGTGGTGTGTTAGCTTCTTTATTAGATATATCGTTTGTTGTCTTATTCGATTTGAATACGTATACCCGAAATATTGGTGCTTCGGGTGCGATATCCGGAATTATTGGAGGATATATGATGCTATTTCCCCGTAATAAAATACACCTGATGTTCAATATTATTTTTGGTTTTCTTGATACGCCGGCGTTTTTATGGGGAATGATTTGGATGGCAATACAAGTTATTGGGCTTATTTCAATTATTTACGACCAATCGAGTGGAGTGGCTTATGCTGCACATATTGGCGGCGCTATAGGCGGCTTTTTTCTAGTCAGACTATACTCTTTACGAAAGAAAAAAAACGAAACCCCAAAAGAAGCTGAAACAATCTAAATAAAAATAATGTCAAAAGAAGGAACAAAATATATTTCTTCAAATAAGATTGGTGTTGCCATTTCAATACCAAAATCAATTTGGTTGATTTTTCTCAGTATGATTAACGGAATTATATTCGGTACGGTCATTTTATATTTTGACTTGAGCGGATTTTGGTTATTACTTATCAAATTACTCTTTGCATTAGTCTGTGTCCAAATTACAGGATATATAGTCAAAGCGATGAAAAACAGAAACAGAAGACTTACTTATTTGGTAGCGTTATTGGTTTCATTGATAAGTTGGTATAGTATGTGGGCTATGAATTTGTGTGATTTTGAGGAGACAGATTATCTTACAGCTCTTTCGAGTCCATTACATATGCTCATACTTTTTTGTAAAGTACAGCAGTATGAAGGTGCATTTTTTCTTCCGGATACACTTGCATTTTTTCTTTCCATAATCATGATTTATGAGGATCCAGAATATGTCATTGGTCTATTTTGTGAAAATTGTCAAAGTTATTATAACTCCAAGAAGTTATTTTTTTTCGATGCAGCCTCTTTTTTAAATGAACTTGAGCAATCCTCTCCGGGAAAATATCATTTCATCACAAAATATGATACAGTTATCAACGATGATTTTTTTGTCACGTTAGTCAAAGAAGACACTCCTTACAATTATATTTCCCTCGAATTATTTACTTGTGAAAAATGTATAAATGAATCATTATTGACAATTCAAAAAGTAGTTAAATATTATGAAATCAAAGATGATGAACCGGAGTTGTGTACAGACTATGAACCTACTGAAATAGTAAATATTTATATCGACAAAGAGACCGAAGCTATTATTATGGAAAAATACAGACAGGCGCAAATGAACACTGGAGTAAAAAATTTATACACAAACAATGAAAATGAAAATTAAGGCAATTGAAAAAAATAAGACTACAGATTTGATTTTTATTTCTTTACATCGATTTTGGCAAGTTTGTTCCATTTTAACCTTGTTTTTATTGAATGGATGTTTAACCGAGGATGTTATTTTAAAAAAGGCTTATCAGAAATTTGATTTGGGTTATTACCAATCTGCAATTAATGATTTCAATGAACTTATCAAATCTAATTCGGATAACGAAGAGGCGTATTTATACAGAGGACTTTCATATTATTATCTCAATAATATCGAGAGTGCAAAGGTTGATTTGAATAAAGCCCAGATAAAATCTCTGAACCCCAAAATTTATTGCACGGCGTCAAACTATTTAGGTTGGATAAGTCTTGAAAATGAAAAAGATACAATAAGTGCACTTTCATATTTTACAAATGCTAAGGATTTTTATGAGAATCGTGTTTCAAAAGATATTTTTTCTGTTTCCCAAATTTATTATGCGTTAGGTAAAATAAACTACTACTTTATGAAATCTGCACCATATAAAAGCGATGATTATTATAAATACAGAGATGAAGCGATGAATAATTTCAACCAATCCATTCATGTGAACAAATATTATGAATTTGGTTTTTGGGGAAAGGGCTTGATTCACTACAGTGATGGATATTATGACAGTGCTTATGCCGATGCAAACATGGCAATCATTTTATATCATAAGTTTTCACGAGCCTATTATTTAAGGGCGCTTTGTGAGAAAAAATTAAGTGGCAACCAGCAAGCCATTTGCAATGATTATAAAAAGGCGATAAAATATCAGGAGGAGGAAGGGGAAAAGATTATTGATAGTGTGGGGTTGGGGGAGGGGTGTAGGTAATTGTATCAAAATGATATATAATAGTTTTTTTGTCATTCATTTTAGATTAGTAAGAATTAATTTCTCCAAACTCAAAAATTTTGCCCTTACTTCCCAACCTAGAAAGTATAGGAAACATCATTAAATAACAGTTTGTTTGTATTTGTATTTTACCTATTTTTATTCAAATATTATATTTATGATGATTTCTGATTTGCTGGGTATTATTGATATTTCAAAAAATACCTTGGAAAATTCGGATTACGAAGAAACAATACTTCTGATGACTTACTCCAAAATATTCTACTTAAAATTAAAATATTAAAGACGATTAGTCAATTTGAAGACAAAAGTGATTTAAAAAAATTCCGTTTGGAAATTCGTATCAAGAACTTAAAAGACAAACTTTCTTTATTATATAATATGAAAGACAAAAAAAATTAAAATGGGAAAAAATTTGGATTATCATTCTCTTGGAAAAGAGCAACAGGAATTTCGAGTATGAAAAATTCTTTTGCAAGGAGAACCGGTGTCCCACAACTAAAAACGGATTAGAGAGAAAGCTTGGATCAATCATCCTCAAATTATTATTTGGCTGAAAGTAATGTTATTAATCAATTAATTTTTTATGTTAACATTTATTATTGCTCTCATCATCGGAATAGCATATTTTATAATGAGAAAACCCAAGTTTCGATGTCCTAATTGCAGAAACATTCAGAAATCGCATAAAATAATCAATCGTGAAACAGATAACAATATGGTTAATGGTCGAATAACTAAATCCGGAAAATTTGATAAAAGATACAACACACAGTTCAGAGAGGATGTAATATTCACCTTTGGAATAGAATGTGAAAAATGTGAAATTAAATATAAAGCCAAGTCAAGCTCAAATTATAATTTTTGGAGTGGTGTATATTCTCCTTTATTTGAGAAATGGATTAAAATTGAAGAGGCAGATCAACCAGAATATTTACAAACTATGAGGAAATATGATCCTGATTTGGCGGATGCTTGGGGAAATTGGGATGCCGCGGCTGATGATGCATTGCTCACTGTAAAGCAATATTATTTAAAGAAAGGAAAATTAGATAAGGCAAAAGAGATTGACGATTTAATAGCTAAATACAAAAAGAAATAAATCTCTTTTCCAAATAGCACCTCTGTTATCCTACAAGCTAGCCGAGAACAGTTTAAAATAACTTTTTAACTTTACAGAGGTTAGATATTTTTTTTAAAATTCTAGCTGAGCAAATATTCTCTTGCCAAAGTTTTTATGGTTTACTTCTGAGTTTTTTTAGAAGCCAAAAAGTAGAGCGGATCTATATGTTATTCAATAAAATTTCTTCTAAGTACCTTTACTTTACGGCCTCATTCATCAGTAATTGTAACAGCGGTTATTGGTGGAGTTCTACTGAATACCCATCTCACAATGTTCGGAGTTTTTATTTGGATTACTCAAATGACTTTGCCAATAAGAACCTAAATAAAAAAGAAGAGGGATTGTCTGTGCGTTGTGTAAGAGATTATTCGTAGTGAAACTTATAGTGAAACTTTTCCAAAATTCCCCCCAACAAAAAACCCTCACAACTCACGCTGCAAGGGCTTCTGTAAAATAAAAACCTGCTGTAGGGGAAGGGTTCGAACCTTCACGAGGTAGTTAGCCGTAACCCAAATGGTTTATCTTTTATAAACCATTTGGGCTGAGTTTATC
>CALPIT020000059.1 GCA_943323705.2 Streptomyces griseus | reverse complement strand
CTTCATCAACATGAAAATATTTTCTATATAATCAGGCATTACGGAGTTCTTTTCAGTTGGTCCGCTGTCTGTTTTTGCCTTCATTACTTTTTTACGGATGGTTTCATCATCATCAGCAAAGTACAATGTGGACATGTTATTTTCGCTCTTGCTCATTTTGCCTGATCCGTCCAATCCTGGAACTTTAATCAATTGTTCATTGTAATTAAATGCATGTGGTTCAGGAAAGATTTCGCCATATCTGTGGTTGAATCTCACCACGAAATTCCTTGCCATTTCAAGATGTTGTTCCTGATCTTTTCCTACAGGCACATGGCTGGCACGATGCATAATGATATCGGCAGTTTGTAAAACAGGGTAGGTGAGCAGCCCAGCATTTACATTTTCGGGATGTTGTCTGGCTTTATCTTTAAAGGTTACTGTTTTTTCTAATTCACCTTTATAAGCCAGCATATTCAAGTACAGGTATAATTCACCTGTTTCGTAAATATGACTTTGACAATAAAAAGTTGCTTTTTCTGGATCAAGGCCACAGGCAATATTTTCTGCTAAAACTCTTCTTACATTAGCTTTCAATGTATTGGTGTCGGGATGAGTTGTAAGTGAATGCAAGTCGGCAATCATGAAATAACATTCAAATTCGTCTTGCATGCGAACATAATTTCTGATGGCACCGAAATAATTTCCAAGGTGTACCATGCCGGTAGGCCTGATGCCGCTCATGACTATATTTGAAGGCAAATTTGGGTTTTTTTCTCCTGTTTTATGTTGGTCGCTCATTGTCAGAAAATAATGGTGGCGAAGATAATAAATATGAATGTAATACCGACTTGATATCTGTAATGGTCCAATGAAATTGTCCCAAACAGCTATCACGTAGGCATTATCCTATAAAATAATGGACTAAAAAATAGTCCAAGTTGGTATAAGTTCGATTACTTTTGCACTATGGAAATTAATGAAGCTATGGTGGATAAGTTGGCTTCTCTATCGAAGCTTGAATTTAACGCAGTTGAAAAAACTGAATTAATTGCTGATTTGCAGAACATGCTGATATTTGTCAATCAGCTTCAGTCATTAGACACCTCTAATGTGGAACCTTTGCTTTACATTACAGAAAACAAAAACATCATGAGGGCAGATGAAGTTAATCCAGAAATCTCTAGAGCCGATGCTTTACTAAATGCCCGATTGAAAGACGAACAATTTTTTAAAGTACCTAAGGTTATCAAAAAATCATGAACACAATCATACATCTCGAAAATATTCTGAAAAGTTATTTCTTAGGCAAGAACGAATTACAGGTACTAAAAGGTATCGACCTCAACATCAATAAAAACGAATATGTTGCTCTTATGGGCCCCAGTGGTTCTGGAAAGTCAACATTGATGAATATTTTAGGATGTTTGGATTCACCTTCAGGTGGAAAATATGTGTTGAATGGAAAGGACGTTAGCCGCATGCATGACGATGAACTGGCAAAAGTTCGTAATGAAGAAATTGGTTTTGTATTTCAACAATTTAATTTATTGCCAAGATTAACTGCAGCAGAAAATGTGGCATTACCATTAGTGTATGCTGGAATTTCTAAAAAAGAAAGAAGCGAAAGAGCTATAGCTGTTTTGCAAAAGGTAAGACTCGAAGACAGAATGCATCATAAACCTAACGAGTTAAGTGGTGGGCAATGCCAGCGAGTTGCAATTGCAAGAGCGTTAATCAATAATCCTTCTATTATTTTGGCAGATGAACCTACAGGTAATTTGGATTCCAAGACTTCTCATGAAATTATGGAAATGCTCGGAAAAATTCATTCAGATGGGAATACAGTAGTTTTGGTTACTCATGAAGAAGATATATCTATGTTTGCTCATCGTGTAGTTCGATTAAAAGACGGTTTGATAGAAACTGATAAAATAAATGCCAATCCTTCAATAATTGTAAGTGCAGTCTGAACAATTTCTACGTTTGCTTGTTCAACCTATTCATTAATTAAGATTTCAAAAAATGGCCATAAAGATTTATACCAAAACCGGGGATGCGGGTACAACCAGTTTAATAGGCGGAACCAAAGTGCCTAAAAGTCACCTCAGAATTGAAAGTTATGGAACGGTAGATGAATTGAATTCCTTTATTGGGTTAGCCAATGATTTAATCAATCACGTTCACACTAATAACATGTTGAAGGAAATTCAGGATAGATTATTTACGGTTGGGTCTTCATTGGCCTGTGATCCTGAAAAAGAGCCCATGATGAAAATTCCTGATTTAAAAGAAACAGATGTGTCTTTATTGGAAGCAGAAATTGATAAAATGAATGAAGAATTGCCTGCTATGAAATCTTTTATTTTACCAGGTGGGCATCAGGCTGTTTCTACATTGCATGTATGCCGTTGTGTTTGCAGAAGGTCTGAAAGAATCTGTGTTCTTTTGGATCAACAAAATATTTTTGTTGATGCGCTAGTGATCAAATACCTGAATCGATTAAGTGATTATTTATTTGTGTTGTCAAGATACATTGGTCATCAATTGCAAGTGGCTGAAATTCCCTGGAAGGCGCGAATCAGTAGTTAATTTTCTTTTTTTTATAAAAACTTTGAAATTCTTTTACCAAGTAGGTTAAAATTCAATACTTTTGCACTCCTTTTTTAAGGAGATGCCGGGGTAGCTCAGCTGGTTAGAGCACAGGATTCATAACCCTGAGGTCGGCAGTTCAAGTCTGCTCCCCGGTACAAAAAGTCAGAACGAGAATGAGAGCGAGAGCGATCAAGGAGTTCTGACTTTTTTCTTCATTCTCATTCTGTTTCTCGCACTGATTATATCAAATTATTTCAGGGACAATTCACAGCTTCAAATTCGTTTCTAATTTCTAGTAAAAAATTTGTGAATTCTTGGCAACTTCACTACCCAAATTATTTCCAAATTACATCTAGCCCCGTATACCCCATGATGCGGAAGTTGTTCGTAGGTTTATTTTCTCTTTTATAAATTCCTGTTTTGAGATAAATCGCAATGGTACCGCCTGCTCCAGACCCGAATGCAACCTGCACGCCGGGTTCAAATATTTTAATCATAGCAATATCTGGAAGCGAAATTTGTGAAGCTAAATCTGCATCTACTCTTATCTCATCAATAAAAATATCTGTTTGTTGTTTTCGCCACATCAATGAGTTAACTCCTTCATCATTGGTTTTGATGGAAAGTCCTGCAACTTTACTAATCAAAAAATTAAATAAATCAACAGCACGGGAAATTTCATCTGATTCCAAACCATCTATTACAGTGCCATCAGCACCTCCAAATAATCCCGAAACATTATCTTTTTGAAAATTATCAATTATTTTTTTTGATTTTGCATTGACAATTACTTCTGGCATTATTGTTTTGTATAATCGGTCTTTTGCTGTAAAACTATAATTGGTCGGCGCCACAATTGTTTTTTGGGTTGTATCTTTTTTGTCAAAAATGCTTATGAAATTGGTTATGCTATCAATTACTGTAAAAGACGAATCCAAGTCGTTTATTAAATTAATTTCAAGATTACCTGCTTTGTGATTAGCTCTTGAAAAAACGATGTAAGCAGAATCCTGAAACAGCATGCATTCACTTATGAAAGAATTATTCATGTCAAGAGCTAATTCTCCAGGTACTATATCTTTATTTTTTGACAACAACACATAATTGATTTGCTTGTCTTTCTTAAATGGATTTTTTACTTCGCCTTTTATCCTGAAGAAATTTTTCTGTAATAAAAAATTAAAGGCATAATTGCCTGGAAATAAACTAGAATCAATTACTAGTCTGGCAGCTAGATTTCCATTAATTAGGGGGTATTTGTAATGCCACTTTCTTCCTGTAGCAATATCTTCTATCCATAAATGAATAGAGGCTGTTTTGATTTTATTTTCATTATCATTTAGCCCAACTTCAAAATTGATAGTATCGCCTTGAAAAAAAGAATTACCATTAAAAGTTGAAAATAAGTTTTGCTGAGCATTACTTATTTTGGCAATTGTAGAAAAAAATAATAGCGATATTAAGTAAATTTTCAGTTGATTCATTGTTGTGTAATGTTGGACACAAATTTAACTCACATAATCTGATGAAAAATAAAAAACGCCCGAAAATCAGGCGTTTTTATTTTAGCATTTATTTCAACTAAGCATTACATTTCTGCAAAAAACTTGTGGAAGTAGGGGATGGTTTCAATGCCCTTATAATAATTGGCCAAATCGTATTTTTCATTTGGACTGTGCAAATTATCACTATCCAAACCGAAGCCCATAAATACCACTTTCAATCCTAATTCTTTTTCAAACAAAGAGCATATGGGAATACTACCACCGCCTCTTACAGGGATGGGCGCTTTGCCAAATGTGGCTTCCATTGCTTTAGCTGCTGCTTGATAAGGCTTACTGTCGATGGGTGTAAGATATGGTTCTCCGCCATGATGCAATTCAGCTTTTACCGTAACATTAGCAGGCGCAATTGAAATCAAATGATTGATAAGCAAATCAGCCATTTTCTTCGAAATTTGATTGGGTACCAAACGAGCAGAAATTTTTGCATGTGCTTTAGAAGGCAAAACTGTTTTTGCACCTTCGCCTGTATATCCACCCCAAATGCCATTCAATTCAATAGTCGGCCTGATACCGGTTCTCTCATTGGTAGTGTATCCTTTTTCGCCCCATAATGCTGCAACGCCCAAATCATCAGCATATTCTTTTTCATTGAATGGCGCCTTAGCCATTAGCTCCCTTTCTGCAGGTGTAGATTCTAATACATCATCATAAAATCCAGGAATGGTAACATGATTATTTTCATCATGCAATGAAGCAATCATCTTCGCTAAAATAGTAATGGGGTTGGCTACCGCTCCACCATAGACGCCACTGTGCAAATCTCTGTTAGGTCCTGTAACTTCAACTTCAATATAACTTAATCCACGAACGCCAACGTCTATACTTGGTGTTTCCAAACTGATCATGGCTGAGTCGCTGATTAAAACGCAATCCGCTTTTAATAATTCTTTATGTTCTGCAACAAATTTTCCTAAGTTAGGAGAGCCCACTTCCTCTTCACCTTCGATACAAAATTTGATATTACAAGCTAAGGAGTTTGTTTGTACCATGGTTTCAAATGCCTTCACGTGCATGTACACTTGGCCTTTGTCATCACAACTTCCTCTTGCATAAATTTTGCCATCAACAATTGTTGGATCAAAAGGACCATGCTTCCATAAATCCAATGGCTCTGCGGGTTGTACATCATAATGTCCGTAAACCAAAACCGTTGGTTTTGAAGCGTCAAATATTTTCTCGCCAAATACAATTGGGTGGCCTGCTGTAGGATAAATTTCTACTGTATCAGCGCCTGCTTCCAGTAATCTTTGTTTGATGGCTTCGGCACATGAAATCATGTCGCCTTTGTGTTCAGATTTTGCACTTACGCTTGGTATGCGCAATAATTCAAAGAGTTCATTCAAGAATCTTTCTTTGTTTTTTTCCTGATAATCTTTCCAGATTTGCATATTGTAATTTTTGAAATAATTAAAAATTAGAAGAGCACAAATGTATTGTATTTGTGAAATAAAAATCGTTGATTAAACATAAATAAATGTGGAAAAGTATTTAACTTTTTTAGATGGTTAATTTAGTAAAAGCAATTTACTTTGCGCCACAATTGATAATTCAATTTATCAGCCTTTGCCACCGGGTTTGGAAGCTTTTCAAATCCGGTTCCGCAAGGGCTGAGTCTATTTATTGAAGTCTCATGTTAAACGGCACTGTATCTTTTCTGTACATATTCCCAGTTTACCACATTCCACCAGTTTTCAATATAATCAGCTCTTTTGTTTTGATATTTTAGATAATAAGCATGTTCCCAAACATCAAGACATAAAATAGGAAAGCCTTTTATTTCTAATCCGGTTATATCCATTAAGGGATTGTCTTGATTAGGAGTACTTCCGATGAGCAGTTCGCCTTTTTCATTTTTACAAAGCCAAGCCCAACCGCTGCCAAACCTGTTTTTTCCGGTATCGGCAAATTGTTTTTTAAATTCAGTAAAACTCCCGAATTTTTTTTCAATGGCTTTCATCAAACTGCCGTCTGGTTTGTTGTCATTTATTTTAGGACGCATGCATTGCCAGAACATTTCGTGGTTGAAATGTCCTCCTGCATTGTTTCTGAATTTTGGAGAGTATTTTGAAACTTCCGGCAATAATTCTTCAAGCGATTTCTTTGTGTCAGCTTTTTCAATTGCTGCAGCATCTTTGAGGTTTTTTGAATAAGCAGCTGCATGTTTGGAATAATGAATTTCCATTGTTGCAGTATCAATTACATTTTCAAGCGCATCATAATTATAGGGTAGTGGCTCTTGGTTAAATCCTGTATGAAAAGAACTGATTTTAATTTTTTTTGTAGGCGAACATGATTCAAGAACTGAGCTGATTCCTTGCAGTCCTAATGCTAACATGGCAGTTCCCGCAGCTGTATTTTTGATAAAAGCTCTTCTGGTGTTTGTTGAATTATTCATAAGAAACAGATTGATTATTTTTCTTGAATATAGCTTTTATTTTTTTTATTTGCTTGGTGTAAAAATCTTTATTAAACAATTGTGAATCATGCATGGCTTTGTAAGTAAGAAATGCACCTACAGGTGCTAATACAATGATAGCAAGCCACATGCCCACTGCAGGGGATAAGATACCTTGTTTTACAAATTTTTCTCCAAACATACTTAGCAAATGAAAAATCAAAAAGAAAACAATTGCCGCTAACAATGGCATACCCAATCCGCCTTTTCTGATAATTGCACCTAATGGGGCACCGATAAAAAACAAGATCAGGCAAGCAAATGAAATAGCATATTTTCTGTGCCATTCAATGAGATGCATGCTGATGTCTTTTTCATTTAATTCTTTATCAACTTTAAATTGAATTATTCCTGATTTAATAGATGCGATTTTATTTAGTGCAAATTGTTTGATTTTATTGTTGATCGAATCCGAAAACAATTTCTTATAATCTCCGGGGAGTATAGTTGAGTTGGATTGTTTCCATGTTTTTTCAGGGAGGGATGTATAAATCAACTCGTTACGCTTGATTTTATTAAAACTAGTATCAATCTTCTTTGTATCTTTTTTTAGTGAATCGATATTGAAACTTAGTTGTCTAGCGCTCAGCATTTTAAAATTCTTACTGAAAATACTGTCATTGGTTTGTTGCTTTTGAAGTACACTTAAATCAAATAGTTTTTTGAACTCTTTAAAGCCGAGTCTTGTGTATTCAGTAGCGCTATCGCTCAGATTTCCTCTTTCTTGATAACGATATCCATTTTCAAGATTGAATTCAAGATATTTTTCATCGTCAGAAATTTTCATTACTCCTTTTTCAGCTACGATGCAATTATCCTGAACTGAATTGTTTTGTTCAAAGATGATGACATTATGAATGGTTCTGCCGTCGCTATCTTTTTTACCAATCTTAATGGCATAGTTAGGAATATGAGTAAAGAAAACACCTTCTTTTAAATCGAAAGCTGGTTTTTTTACATAAATATCGCTGTAAAGTGTAGTGAATTTTAAATTGGCATATGGAATCACATAGTTAGCAAAAAGAAATGTAATGCCACAAAGCAAAACAGACATCCAGATTAATGGCCTCATAAATCTAAGCAAAGAAACACCAGATGATTTTATCGCCACCAGTTCGAAACTTTCTCCTAAATTTCCGAAAGTCATGATGGAAGAAATGAGAATAGCTATGGGCATAGCCAACATTAATAAAGAAGCGCAAGCATACCAGAGAAACTGACAAATAGTAATGAAATCAAGCCCTTTGCCTACCAAATCATCCAGGTATTTCCAAAGACCCTGCATCATCAGTACAAAAAATGCAATAAAAAAAGTTATTACAAAAGGTCCGATAAAGGACTTTAAAATGAGTTTATCTAATTTCTTAATCATTGTCTAGGCAGACAAAATTAATCCTTTATGAGATGGTATTGAAAATAATTAGTATCCAGTATCCAGGATCCAGGATCTAGCATCTAGCACCCAGTATCTAGCACCCCGCCTAACTCCCCAACCTATGAAACAAATCCTTAACCTGATATTCCCAAAGTTGGCTTTGGTCTTTAATTTCTTTTTTATCAGCGAAGTCTTTGATAACTAAAACCGTTTGGTTGGTAACTTCTGATTTTATAATGGAGAATTCAAAGTATTCATCTTTAGCCATGTGAGTCCATCTGAATCTGATGAATTTATCTTGCTCTTTTTCTAATAATACTGCTTTTTCTTCGGTGCCATTCCATGAAAAGCTATAAACTCCGTCTCTTTCATCTACTTTATCTGCAAACCACTCTTGCATAGCAGCAGGGCTTATTAAAAATTCATAAAGGATGCTTGGAGAGCATCTAATAGGGTATTCTAATGTGTATAATACTTTCTTACTCATATCTAACTGATTAATTCCTTGTACAATGCAATAATAGATAATTAATTGACTTAACAAAACAAATCAATATTTTTTTTTGAACATTCTGTCAAATAACATTAAATGAATGTTGAAAAAACTCGACAAAGCCCGTTTAAAAATATAAATCCAGAGCTATATACAATAAATACTATGATTTACGTTATAAGTAATGGAAACATCTTTCAGAATATCAAAAACCCAATAAAACCTACTACCCATGAGTATGCGTCAACTTAAAATCTCAAAATCTATTACAAATCGTGAAAGCGAAAGTCTTGAAAAATATTTACAGGAAATAGGAAAAGTGGAGTTGATTTCCCCGGAAGAAGAAGCGAGATTAGCTGTTTTGATTCGAAAAGGTGATCAGCGTGCTTTAGACAGATTAACGAAAGCCAATTTGAGATTTGTAGTATCAGTGGCCAAACAATATCAAAATCAAGGATTAACCTTGTCTGATTTAATAAATGAAGGTAATTTAGGTTTAATTAAAGCTGCTCAGAAATTTGATGAAACCAGAGGTTTTAAATTTATTTCTTACGCTGTTTGGTGGATTCGTCAATCTATTCTTCAGGCTTTGGCCGAACAATCAAGAATTGTAAGATTGCCATTAAATAAAGTGGGATTGTCTAGCAAAATCAGCAAAGCTTTTTCTCTACTTGAACAAGAATATGAAAGAGAACCTACCGCGGAAGAAATTGCTATAATGATTGATGTAGATATTCAGGAAGTAGCGGCCACAATGAGTGTAGGTGCCAAACACATCAGCGTTGACCAACCTTTGGTTGATGGTGAAGATGGTTCTTTAATTGATATCATGGAGAATAAAAATGCAGTTGGAGTAGATGAAAATTTACTGGTAACTGTTTCTTTAAATACTGAATTGAAAAGAACATTGGACACCTTAACTCCAAGACAAAAAGAAGTAATCGTTTATTTCTTCGGAATTGGCATTGACCATCCGTTAAGTCTGGAAGACATTGGCGAAAGATACAACCTCACTAGAGAAAGAGTACGTCAGATAAAAGACAAAGCATTAACCAAATTACGTGAGACTTCTCAAAGTCATTTGTTGAGAGGTTTCTTAGGAGCATAAACATCACAATTTCTAAACCCAAAAGGCCCCGGAACGTTCCCGGGGTTTTTCATTTCATAGATTTCTTATTAAATCCGAATAAAACTTTTTTAAAATCCTGTTTTTAACCGAAATTCGCACGGAATAAATTTTTGATTAACAATGGCTATTGAAATAAAAGTACCAACAGTAGGAGAAAGTATCAACGAAGTAACACTTGTGAAATGGTTGAAGGCCGATGGCGAATGGGCCGACCGTGATGAGGTAATTGCCGAATTGGAAAGTGAAAAAGCTACTTTCGAAATCAATGCCGAACAAGCTGGTGCCGTAAAACAAATCGCTAAAGAAGGCGATACTTTGGCAATTGGTGATATTGTGTGCAGCATTGATACAGAAGCTGAGAAACCTGCAGGTGCTCCTGAGAAAAAAGCTGAACCTGCAAAAGAAGCGGCTCCTGTAGCGAAAGAAGCTGTTGCCACTGATGTAAAAGCTACTCCTGTTGCTGCTGCCATGATTGCGGATAAAAAAATCGACAGTAAAAAAATCACTCCTTCCGGTTCAAACGGAAAAATAATAAAACAAGATGTTCTCGAAGCATTAAGTCATCCAGGAAGAAAACCAGGTATAGAGTTGTTCTCAAGAAACGATCGTCCTGAAAAAATGAGTAATCTTCGTAAAACCATCAGCAGAAGATTGGTAGAAGCGAAAAATACAACGGCCATGCTCACTACCTTCAATGAAGTGGACATGGGGCCTGTAATGGAAATTAGAAAAAAATACAAGGATAAATTTAAAGAGCAACATGGTGTTAATTTGGGCTTCATGAGTTTCTTCACCAAAGCTTGTTGCTATGCTTTACAGAAGTTTCCTGCGGTTAATGCATACATCGATGGAGAAAACATTCTTTATCATGATTACTGTGACGTATCCATAGCCGTTAGTGCTCCAAAAGGTCTTGTAGTTCCGGTTATCAGAAATGCTGAAAGTTTAAGTATGGCTGAGATTGAAGCTGCAGTTGTGGACTTAGCTACTAAAGCTAAAAACAACAAACTCACTGTAGAGGAAATGAGCGGCGGTACCTTTACCATTACCAATGGTGGTATCTTCGGTTCAATGATGAGCACGCCAATTATCAATATTCCACAAAGTGCGATTTTGGGTATGCACAACATCGTCGATCGTCCAATGGCTGTTAATGGCCAGGTGGTAATCAAGCCTATGATGTATTTGGCTTTGAGCTACGATCACAGAATTATCGACGGCAGAGAATCAGTTGGTTTTTTAGTTACGGTTAAACAATTGCTAGAAAATCCTGCATTGTTATTATTTGGCAAAGATCCTGTTGACGCTTTATTGGAATTATAAACCATTAACTATATTAAGTCCCGCAATAGCGGGATTTTTTTTATGAGCAGATTTCATTCTTATATCACATCCGCACAATCAATTGTAGATGCCTATAAAAAAGGCTCGCCATTGTCGCATCAGCTTAAACTATTTTTTCAGACCGATAAGAAATACGGTTCGAGAGACAGGAAAACAATTTCAACTATTTGTTATCATTATTTCAGGACATCTTTCTTACTTCAATCCATTGAATCATTTGAAGAAAAAATCATCAAAGCAACCTTTCTCTGTGAGTCGGAAGAAAATGAATTGTTGAGAGCTTTGTCGCCTGAATTAAATGAGTTTATTGGATTTGATGTAAAAGACAAGATTGAATATTTGGGTATAGAAACAGCTTCCCTGTTTAATTTTAATGACCAATTGTCTTCTTTCATTGATGCTGAAAAATATGCCGTTTCTTTTTTTAATCAACCTGATGTGTTTATAAGAATCAGACCAGGTAAAAATAATAAGGTCATTGAGTCGCTCAAAAAATCTGCTATTCAATTTACAGCAATTGGAGAAAATACAATATCAATTGAAAATGGAACTTCGGTAGAGAATTGCCTGCAACTCAATAAAGATGCCGTCATTCAGGATTTGAATTCTCAACGCGTATTTGATTTTTTTGCCAAAGAAAGAGATAAAGATAAACTTGAAAATGTTTGGGATTGTTGTGCAGCAAGTGGCGGCAAATCTATTTTACTATATGATATATGTAATGGCAAAGTGAAACTAACGGTTAGCGATATACGTGAAAATATTCTTACTAATCTTCAACTTAGATGTAAAGAAGCAGGCATTAATCTTCAGAAGAAATTTGTGCAAGACTTATCTGAAAAATCAGGATTGTTGCTCGATGAAAAGTTTTCAATAATATTATGCGATGTGCCATGCACGGGTAGCGGCACATGGGGTAGGACTCCAGAACAGTATTTTAGTTTTGAAGAAAATCAAATCGAAGCGTTTG
>CALPIT020000058.1 GCA_943323705.2 Streptomyces griseus | reverse complement strand
CATCACAATGATTGACCGGTTCAGGATAAGTATCCGTTCCGTCTTCTATGGATTCTAGAAATTTCTTTTTGGTATGTCTGACAAACGAAATGAAATCATCCACTCTGTATTCATGATGCCCTTCAGGTGTTTGCACATGCATGATTTCAGGCAACGTCCCTTGCATATCTTGAATAATTTGTGAATACAACGCAATTTGAAGAATGGTGCCTGATTTTGTTTCAGTAGCCAATTTGGTATCCATTACTTCATAAGACCAATTGCCCAAATCACTTGGCTTGTCAACTTTAATTAAAAAATCAGCCCAACCTTGCCAATTGTCTTGTTTTAATCTTGCTTGATACACCACATCAACACCCGATTGCATGGCAGCAATTGTTTTGTTGAATGCATCATTGTCTTCCTGTTCAATACGGACAATAGTTTTACCTTCTGCTTCTAATTTTTCCAAAAATCTGTTTTCAAACTCGATTCCTTTTAGTTGCAGCATTTCTGTTACTCGATTATTTCGAATTGGTCTTTTGATGACACCTTCAGCAGCGAGCCTGTTGAGTTGTGTAAGATGTTTACAATTGATAAATCCTGATAAATCAGTTGGAGAAAAAATGAATTGACCGTTTTGTTTTTTCATTTGATAATTTTAATTACTTACCTTTTTTGTCTATCGCTTCATTGAGTTTATCTACAAACAATTTCAACTCCGCAAACTTTTTTTCAACATCCTCCGGTATTTCTTTTTCTGGGCCATAACATTCGGTGATGTCGAAATAAAAATATTCTGTTTGTGCAATCCATTGTTCGTTTTGGTCCGTGATAACATTCAGCTCAAATATATCGTAAGTTCTGTTGTTTTGAACTAGTAATTGTTGCTTAACAATATTCCAGGTTATCAAACGCCTGGCAATGCCAAGATATTTTAATGTTTGATGTTCAATGGAAACATAATCATTAAGTGGCGATGTTCTTTCAATGATAATCGCACTTTCAATATTGATTCCTTTTCCACCTTTAATTGGTAACTCTTCGCCAAAAGTGAGGAACAATGCTTGTTTTAATGAGATTTCCGGATTTGTGTTGTTCATTATATTCAGTTTAGTAATTATTATTTATAATTGGCAGTCTTTTTAAAGTCTTGGCATCAATTGAAACAATAATGATGTTCTCGCCGGAATTTCCACTTCCACATAATTAGAAAGTCCGTCTATGAGAATTTCTTTGTGGGGGAGAAATTTGGTGAGATATTTTTCTGTTTTCAATCCATTGCTGATTGCAAATTTCAATTCCTGATCTGCATTGATCCCATTGCCAATAAATCCTTTCGACTGAGCTAGAGATTTTAAAAAATTATAATCATATTCGGTGTTACGAAAATTAATTTTTACTCCATCAGGTAAGGTTGAGTTTTCAAAAAGTCTTATCAGATGTGACTGATTGGTTTCGTTGTGAATATCAATTACAAATCCATTAATAGCATTCATATAATTTCATTTGTTTTTAGGGAATAAATATAATAGCCCAAAACCTCAATCTATTGGAGGAGGGGGAAATGATTTTAAAATCGACTTGAATTAATTAATTCGTTTTTTAAAATAATCGGTGTTCAAAAAACCTAGACTTAAATGATATTTATTTATATTTATGATAATTGGACGTGATTGATTCACGCCCAATTATAGCTCCCACTCTTAAGTAAAATATGAAAAAAAACAAAAAAATCAGAATCAGTGTTTATTGGCCAGATGATACGAAATCAGTCATACTCACTCAAAAAGAATATCAATCAATTTTAGATGGCAATCCGCTGGACAAAGACGGTGAGGGTTATTGCTACGACGGAGAAGATTTTGAAGATAGCTGGTCTTTTGAAGGAGGCTTGGATAGCAATTTGATAGTAAAATATGGTGATGATGGATGTGTCGGTTTTGAAGGAAATCTCTCGGATTGTGAAATTGAGGAAATAGAATATTGAATTTATAAAAGATTATTTTTTATTAATTCATTATAAATATGTTGACCTAGTTCTTTTTTGAGCTTGTTCTTTTCATCAAATAACTCAATAAAACCAAGTTGACAATAAAACTCACTATAGTTGCTATGTCGAAATGCCTTCTTGTTTTGGGTTGAGTGTTTAGTCTTTGGATATAACAGTATGCTTAATTGAGCATCATAATGTAAATTATAAACAAACATCTGTCTCAAATCGGCGGATGAAGGGGATGTGTCATTCATAATCTTCCACTTAGTATCTATTACAATCGACTTATTACCGGCTTCTATTACTATGTCGGCTTTTACCTGATTTGTTTCCCAAAATGGCAGAGAATTTTGTTCCTTGATTCTAGTAATAGGTGTTTGCGTTTTGTTTTTGAAATGTTGCAATTTGCGATAAATATAATTTTCGTACAACAAGTTCATGTCAAACATAATCGCCAATATATTTTCTTTTCCACCTTTTAAGTCCGGTGCGTATCGTAAAATAATCAACTTAGCCAATGTTATTGCTTGTCTGTATCTTTCGGTATTTCGGTCGAATCTAATATTATCAAACCAAGAAGCTGAAATGTTTTTCTCTTCTATATTTTCAAAATTCAATAACAAATGATTAATTCTGGTAGTGAAGTTGGAGTTATTAGAAATATCCCTCAGTATTACAATTGCTTTATAGAGTATCTGATTGAGTTTGTTGTTAGGATCAAATAATTCATGTGAAACATAAAAGCGCTCTTTATGAAAAGCATTTTTCTTTATGTGATTTGTAAAAAGTATTTTTCCTTTGAGTGAATGAATATTTTCTTCTACTTTTCTATATTGTTTTCTTAATCCTTGTTTATATATCAATTCAGTTTCTGTTAGGAATAAATCAAAAAACAAATCAAGAATAGAAGATGATTTTATTTTTAACTGTGCGTTAGTGATAGAATTGAGTTTTATCAACTTGCACTCATGAAGCATATGAATTAATGCATCATGCCATTTTAATTTAGACGACTGACCGCTTTCTTCATTATCGGCCTTAGGCAATACTTCTATGGTTATATTGTCTACTTGAATAACACCAACATAATTATTGAACTTGATTCTATTGTTTCCTACATTATAATATTTTTCTTTTGTCTTATAGCCATACTTTTCCAAAGCGTTAAAATGTTTTGCGGTAAACTTTGGATCATCGCCAACTTTCAACGTTTGATATTCAAAAACCTGTATGGTATTCTTATTACTCATAAATGGATCTGAAAGTGTCTAAAGACCAGCTAGATGATTCAGTAAATTTATAAATAGGCTTTTCATCAAACTCTTCGTATTTTTCTTTACATAAGAATATCACATCGCTCTTGGTTCTGGTTACAAAACCATCCCCCAACACCAGCATTATTTTTCCCCAGTCACCGTAGAAATATTCCTGCAAAAGCGGTAGAATTTTGTTTTTAAAAATGAATCGTAAATCTGCAACAGGATTAGTTCGGTCTTTAATATTCATAAAATAGGAATGACCTATACAATAATCCTTATCCAGCAGCTTTTCTATTCTTGAATTGATGGCGGTAAGAAGCTTAGTCAAATCAATACCCTGACAGACATAACCTGTTTGTGATAACATTTCTGGCTCCGGATTTAATTCCAAAAATGAAAAACGTCTTCTTAATGCGGTATCTAAAGCCTCAACACTTCGATCGGCGGTGTTCATGGTGCCAATGATGTATAAGTTATTTGGAACAGAAAAATGCTTTTGTGAATAGGGAAGCGTAACTGTTATTGTATTAGGCGACTTTTCTCTTTTATCATCTTCAATCAACGTGATTAATTCGCCGAAGATTGAAGAAATGTTTCCCCTGTTTATTTCATCTATGAAGATGGCGTATTTGTTATTTTCATCATTTCGTGCACGATTACATAATTTTTGAAAAACACCTTCTTCAATTTTATAGGAAACATCAGAATCGTTGAGGCCCGGCTTAATGCCTTCTACAAAATCTTCGTAAGAGTAGGATTGATGAAATGTAACAAACTCATAGCGCTTAATTTCTTTATTGGGATCAAATGAATAGTTATTAATTTTATTCTCTTTTTCAATAATTTCAGGCGCTTGATCAATAAGTCTGTCTTCTACTAACGACCACTCTGATTCACTATTTTTATCGAAAATTAGTGGTGATATTCTCCTTTGCACCCTTACATCTTCACATTCTTCAATTGTGTGACTTTGTAATTGACTCCAAATATTTTGATTTATTGTACTTGAATTTGAAAGTTGAGACTTTATTTTTATGTACGGATGTTTGCCAATTTCATTCACTTTTGTTTTTCCTAATTGCTTTACTGCTAAGGCAATCACTTGCCACCATGAACATTGCTGAATGATATCTGTGAGATACTCCTCTTGTGTTACTGCATTTTCAGATGCTGTAAAATATTTCATATAATGATTCTTCAATGAAAAGGTCTTTCCTGTACCTGGAGGACCATATATTATTGTATTCAATGAAATAGGCATATTCGCAACAATTATTTTTTCATTTTTCTCTGAAATACCAATCATTTTGATAAGTCTTTTAACATAGTCTTCATATGGTGTAATGTCAGTTAATGTTTTAGGAACAATATCGTGTTCATTTTCACTCCAATTACCTTTTTTTTCCCAATTGACTTTTCTAAGACTATTATACTCTTTTCTTGATGAGTCATAAAAATAATCTGATGTTACAATTCCATACCCCAAATATTCTTTTCTACCTTTTTTTACAATTATGATATCCCCGATTTTCATTTTATTTATAAAATCATCATTTGCGCTTACATCATTCATTCTTGAACTAGCGCGATCTTTTGGATAATGTTTATCTAAAGCTGTTTTTAATGATGTTCTTGATTTATATTTAGATAAATCACCCAATTTTCCCCAACCCAAAGCCATGATTCCTTCGTTATAATGTTCTTCCCATTTCGAGGCTCCAGGACCTGGCGCATATAACCAGTATTTTTTTTCAGTGTATAATTTTGCTATTTCCATGACTGTATCAAATTGTTCTTTAGTTATTTTTATATTGTAATGGGTATTTGTTTCATAAAAGTGTTGTAACACTTTATTTGATTTAATCTGTGCATATAACACAGGGTATTCTACCAAATTGTGAGTGATTAGTACTCCTACTTTCAACTCGCTTTTGTCAACTTTTTTCGACAAATCACTGTTTGAAAGATGGTCGTTTTCATATGGGGATGATGTAACCTCCCCTAAAGCATAACAGCCTGCGTTTTTGCCGATTAACCAAAAAATGATTTTATCGCCATTTTTTATTTTGTCTTTAAAAGAAGATACCTTCCACTCGTTTAAATTTCCATTTTTTAATTCTTTTTCAAAATTAAAGTCTTTTGAATTTCCTTGAAATATCCAATAATTAATATTGTTTTTTTCATCATTCCATTTCCAAGCCTCATAGGATAACTCATAAAATGGAATCGTAACTCTTGACTTTAATTTTTGTAAGAGTGAAAGATATTCGGTGTATGAATTGAATTCAGGCTCTATTCCTAAAACTTCTTTTAAATAAGGTTTCGCAGGTCCGTTTATTGGAAAATATTTATCTGGTAAAATACTATATAACCCTTCCGTTAACTTCGTTTTACCTGTACCTAAAATTTGCAAAACATCCGCAAATTGTTCATCTGTAATTGTATTATTTAATGCTGATTCGAAAAAATTCCAAAGGCGATTGATTTCGTCATTTTTTCTTTCATGCCTAAAGGGAAACAAACAAACTTTTTGGGCATTTACAGATGGTACACCATAATCATCATTTGGTAATGATATCCCAAGTTGAGTTGCAATGGTTTGTAATATCTGAACTCTTTTTTCAGAGCCGTATTTGTAAATAAAACAAAAGAAAGAAAATGGATCTATTTCTTGAAGGTCTATCCTTTTGCCGGCTTTGGCTTCATCGTGTAACCCCACCACACCTGCTTTTTTTAGCAAATCGATAAGCATAGGTTGCTGATTCCTGCTTTTGGAAATTATTTTAACCAATTCTTTATGGGTGGGAACCCAAGTAAATTTTTCTTTTGTCATTTATTTTAAAATAACATTAAACTATTCGTTAGTAATATAATTATATATAGAATCATCCACCGGCTGATTCATTGGTTATTTTTCTCTTGTACAATTCCTTTAACTCGATTTAATAATTCAATACAATCTTTCTGCTCGTCTAATGACAAATCAAAATAATTAGCATTATGCCTATTTGGTATTATCAATGCATGTCCCTCATTAACTGGAAAGCCATCTTAAATGGCAAACGACAATTCACTTTCAATAATTTTTTCTCTTTCCAAATTACAGAAAGGGCAAGGTTTTTTTTCGTTCATTTATAAAATTTTCAAAACCGTTTTTAGCGGCTATAGTTATTAATGGTTGTATCGTATCTCTGAATTTATAAAAATTTACAAATAAAGAACAACCTCTTAATGATTAGTTTATCTTTTATACTTGTGTCAAGTCAATATTTGGAATTATACACTCGTTTGTGTATTTCTTTTTGTAATAAAAAGCTCGTCTTCTCGCTCTTGTAACACCTCCTTTACCATCAGGAGCATTTGTTTTATCTTGATTATTTGCACCTTTAGTTTTGGGCTCTAAATATTCTCCCATACTACAAGACAACTTATCAGAGAGTCCTTTTTTTATAAAATCTTGAATTAGTTCCCAGTCTTTTTTAAAAACACTTATTTTATTCTCATTAGGATGATCTACGAAATAATCTACAATTCTGTATTCATCTTGATGTAAAGCGACATTATTTTCTTTTGCTAGATATACAACCCAAAAAGTCAAACTAATTTTTTTTCTCAATTTTGCGCTTTCCCATTTTTCGTTCACCACTTCGAAGTAATTTATCATTTGAATTTGGGTAGGCTCTTTTGCCTTTAAGGAGCCATTTTTATTTTTTTGTAATGGCAAAATTTTTACTTCACAACCAATTTCAGGAATATCTGCATCAGCATTGTTGTTATTTTTAATACCTAATAAATTCTCCACAATTAAACCTGAAGCCCCTTTCTTCATGTTTTCCCTTTTTAGGTTTAGTGCTAATTTCAATTCGCCTATTGTTTTTCCTTTAGCATTGCTAACTATTTCGAATAATGGAACAAGTATTTGAATTGCCTTGCTATTGAGCATGTTTTTGTTCTTATTTTTATATTTTTAATTCAAATTATTGTTTTCAGAAAGCAATTAACAAACAAAATATTCACTCGTCTTCTGAATTATTTAATAAAGTTTTACGTTTCGTTTTTTATATCAAAAACATAAAATTGATTATCCATACCCCCAATAAATAACATGTTATTAGCCACTGCTGGACTTGCACAAAAACCACGTTGTTTTCCTCTTTCCGATTTATACTTCCAAATTTCATTTCCGTTATTTTTATCTAATGCGTATATATGAGTATCTATGCATCCGAAAAAAACGCAATTACCATATACAACTGGGCCTGCCGTAATGTAATCTCCTGTTTCAAACCTCCATAATAAATTTCCGTTATGTAAATCAATTGCATTTAATCCTTTTAAGCCTCCAAAATAAACTGCATCATCAGTAATTGCGGGCTCAGAATCATCTGCTTTTTCAGTATTAGATTTCCAAACGATTAACCCTGTTAATTTATCAAAGCAACAGAATTGGTTGTCGATTCCTCCAAAAAATAAATGATTGTCTTTTATTACAGGAGTTTTTGTGGAATAATATGTTGTTTTGATTTTATATATTTCGCTACCTGTTAACACATCTAGCGCATATAAATTCATTGAGGTACAAACATAAATTACGCCATCAGAAATAATGGGCGTTGATTTAAAAAAGCTTTCAGAGCTAGGCGCATCGAATTTCCATACTGTTTTTAGAGAATCTATTTTGATCGCATACAAGGAATAAGACGTAGAAAAGTAAACAAGTCCATTTTCAACTATAAAATTTGATAAAATTCCAAACCAAGACTCACAATTTATTGAAATTTTCCACATTTCTTTACCTTCATGACTAAGGCAATAAATAGTTTTTGTTGAAGAAAACAATATAAAGGACTCATTTACAACACCAATATGACTGAAATAAGTATCTAAAATAAATTTCCATTTTATTTTTCTTGTTGCAATTTCAAATGCATAAAAATAAAAGCATCCAATATAAACCACTCCGTTATAAATTAGTGGACTTGCATGTATTTCATCAGGCAATTTATATTTCCACTTTAAGGACAACGACTTTACATTAAAATCAGAATTTACATACGCATTATGAGATTTATCAAATCTGTATTGGGTCCAATTTTGTTCGTTGCTATTTTCCATTTATAACAGCAGTATTTTATTTTTTTAAATTTTTTACTTTTCGTTGAAGAAAATTTAGTTCGGAGCTATAATCGTTTTCAGGTTCTTGAATCAATGTTAATTCAAGTTCATTTTGATTATTAAAGCCCCCAATTTTTTGTTTATACCCAGCTGCTGTTTTTTTGTTTTCAATCTCGATTTTTCTGTTTTTGCTGATTGCTAAAAACTCTTCTTCTTGGTCTATTCCTAAAAACCTTCTATTAGAAAGATTTGCTGCAATACCGGTTGTAGAACTTCCTGCAAAAGGATCTAATATCCATGCATTGGGTTTTGTTGATGCTAATATAATTCTGGTTAAAACTGAAAGTGGTTTTTGTGTGGGATGTTTCCCGCAGGATTTTTCCCAGGGAGCGATGGCAGGCAATTTCCAAACGTCTTTCATTTGTTTGTCGCCATTAATTTTTTTCATTAACTCATAGTTGTAATAATGAGGTACTTTTTCACTTTTTCTTGCCCAGATGATTTGTTCTGTAGAATAAGTAAAGTAACGACATGAGAAATTGGGTGGCGGATTTGTTTTTTCCCAAGTAACTATATTTAATATTTTGAAGCCCAATTCGGTAAGTACTTGACCAACTGAAAATATATTATGCATTGTACCACTAATCCAAATGGTAGCATCGTCCTTCATTTTATCACGTACTAAAGAAAGCCATTTTCTATTGAAATCATTAATAAACTCAAACCCTTCTGACTTATCCCAGCTTCCTTTATTTACGCTTACTATTTGACCATTTTGAATAGATAATCCATTGTTTGATAAAAAATAGGGCGGATCTGCAAAAACCATATCAAACTTATGTTCAAATTGAGGCAATAGTTCCATTGTATCTCCTTTTAAGAGATAGAAATTTTTATCGGAGGAATTATAGAAAGGTTTAATCATCAAAATTCTAATACATTTTCTTTTTTAAGTTTATCAATAAACAAATGAAGCGTTGTAAGATTGTATACACTAGGAATTATACTATAGGCCTCTTCAAGTTTATTTTTTGCAGAGTGCCATCCTTGTCCATCTGTAATCCAAACAAATTCGAATTTATCGTATTGATTTATTTTAGGTGCAACATCTGAATAAGCTCTTGCTACTTCATTTAATTTCGAACCACCACCATTGTAATAATTTGTCTCAATTAAATATGTCTTTAATTCTGTTTTAATTGCAAAATCAAATCTTTTTACATCAGCACCTAAGCTAATTATTTCTGGAAAAACTTTGTTGCTAACTTCTTTTTTATAAAGGATACCAGCATTATCAAAAATAAGTGAAACCGCTTTTGACATATTTTCACCACCTCTATTTTTTCTGGCATTTGTATCCAACCCTACTTCTATACCAAAAACGTAATCAACTAAGTTTGTGATATTCTTATTCTTAAATATTTCACTTAACCCGGTTTCATTAATGTATTCTACTATTAATTTTACTGAATAGAAATAACTACTAAGTATCACTATTTCTCCTTTATTATTAAGGGTTTTGGCGTTCTTATTTTTTCTTACTGCAATTAAAATATCCAGGACCTCAAATACTTTTGGATTTTCATCATAAAGTTCTTGAATAGCTTCTTCTAAGTTTTCTTTACCAATCAAATAATTTAACTGGTTCAATTTGATTGAAATATTATTTACATTACTTTTTATTTTCTTGAAGTCTGTAAAATAATTTAGCGTTGCGTTGGTTTCAGAAAGCTGTGATAAAAAGGTATTAAATTGTTTTGGCATGTTTTTTAGTCATTCAATTGATTTGTAATTAAAAGTTCCTTGAGTGAACCTCTTTTCTCAGGATTAGCATTTATAGATCTACGTGCATCAACACGTTGAATAATAAAGTCACTATATAAATCGTCAAAGAAATTGTTATCGATATCCTTTCCTTTTACATCCGAATTACTTACTATCCAAGAATAATTTAAAGAATCTAGTTTTTTACAAAAGTCTCTCAATCTAATTTGTTCTTCGTCGTTGAAATCTTCTTTAGCATAAGAGTTAAAACTAGACGTCTCACTTAAAGGCTTGTATGGAGGATCAAAATAAAAGAGCGTATTAGGTCCTGCATATTTTATTGTTTCTTCATAATCTCCACAGAGTATTTCAACTTTTTTTAAAGCGTTACTTACAGCTAGAATATTTTCTTTATCACAAATAGTTGGTCTTTTGTAGCTTCCCATAGGAACATTGTATTCGTTTTTTCTATTAACTCGATACAACCCATTAAAACAAGTACGATTAAGAAAAATAAACAAAGAAGCTTGATCAATTTTTTGTTCTTTTCGAGTATTAAACAACTCTCTTTTTTTGTAGTAGTACTCTTTTTTATCTTCGTCGTTATCTGCAAGTGCATGAAATTCGTTTTCTAATAATTCAAGTTTTGTTATTAATTCTTGTGGCTTTGAAGCAATTACTTTATAAGTATTAATTAAGTCTTTATTTATGTCGTTGATGACCGCTTTTTGAAGATTGGAGAAGTTGTTTAAAACCCAAAAAAGCACTGCACCACTACCAACAAATGGTTCGATAAAAATAAATTTATCTTTTAGAAATTTAGATGGTATTGTCTTTTCGATGTCATTAATTAACTGTGTTTTTCCACCTGCCCACTTCAAAAACGGTTTGGCTATTTTGACTGTCATTAACTTTTTTATTAGAATTAATATGCTACAAATTACAATTTGTTTTCTTGTTTTATGGCTAAAGTTTATTTAGTTAAAAACTGAACTTTCTTCATTGTTTTATAAAATTATTGAAATTGACCTCAATCTATTGGAGGAGAAGTTAATTAATCTAAAAAATTTAAAAAAAGCAGTCAAAATTGACTGCCTTTATAAATTAGTACATATTCTTTTTCCTTTACTTCCCCCCTAAAAAAACTCCCACGGAAACCTATAACCACAAACCCCCGAATTCGATGTCGGACAAATATTATTACTGTTAGTAATGATATCTTTTTGTATTCCAAACTCCATACTTCCATGTGAGGTATTCAACCCTGGTCTGGCGATGTCGGCATCATAGCTCAATCCCATCTTACTACTATATTCCTTTTTACGAGATGTAACTGTTGAAGCTTCTCCCCATTTCCAACTGAAGCCAACGCAGAAGGAACTGTTGTTCGCCAAACCAACCGCATTTCTATACCACAATCCGAATTCAATCGGAAACTCATAATAATCTATCAATGCGCCCATACTAACAACACTGCTCTTGCCTTGGAACTGGGTAATTACTGTAGGCTTCAGTGTGATAATATCGTTCTCCATTCTATAACTAAGATGTGCAGTTGTTTTTCTAAGTAGCTTTCCATCATCAGGCGCTCCGCTGAAACTCATGTTTGGTTCGTTGAGGTGATGAACAGAACATCCGACCATGAAATCACCTTTGGCAAAAACAAAACCCGATGCAAAATCAAAATAATTTTTATTGTTGAAGGTCTTGAACAAATCTACCTGCGAAGGATCTCCGATGATGCCGGTTTGATCGAGTTGGTCGGCAAACACAAACTGATCAGGATTCACTTT
>CALPIT020000057.1 GCA_943323705.2 Streptomyces griseus | reverse complement strand
CCTTAAAATAACTTCATGGAATCCAATGCAAAGATCTTCTCTGGTAGAGGGTCAAGATATTTAGCAGAAAAAATCGCAAAAAAATTCGGTGAAAAACTCGGCAACGTTAAAATCAATCAATTTTCTGATGGTGAAATCGGCGTAGAATACGAAGAAAGTATTCGTGGCAAATTTGTTTTCCTTGTACAAAGTACTTTCGCTCCAACTGAAAACATCATGGAATTGTTGTTGATGATTGATGCGGCCAAAAGAGCGTCTGCGTACAAAGTAATTGCTGTAATTCCCTATTATGGTTATGCAAGACAAGATAGAAAAGACAAACCAAGAGTAGCTATTGGCTCTAAACTAGTTGCGAATATGCTAGTGGCAGCCGGTGCTGATAGAATTGTGACTATGGATTTACATGCGCCTCAAATTCAAGGTTATTTTGATATTCCAGTAGATCATTTAGATTCATCTGCTATTTTCATTCCTTACATAGAAAGCCTCAATTTAGCTAACCTCAATTTTGCGGCACCTGATGTAGGTAGCGCCAATAGAATCAGAGAAGTGGCTTCATTCTTCGAATGCGACATGGTGATTTGCGACAAACATCGTAAAAGAGCTAATGAAATTGCAAGTATGGTTGTGATTGGAGATGTGGTAGACAGAGATATCGTTTTAATCGATGATATTTGTGATACAGGAGGAACTTTAACCAAAAGTGCTGGGTTGATGATGGAGAAGGGCGCGAGAAGCGTCAGGGCATTTTGTACACATCCTGTTTTAAGTGGTAAAGCATATGAAAATATTGAAAACAGTGTACTTGAAGAATTGGTTGTATGTGATACGATTCCTTTGAAAAAAGAAAGCTCAAAAATCAAAATCCTCTCAACTGATGAACTTTTTGCTGTTGCACTCAGAAATGCTTACGAAAACAAAAGTATCAATAGTCTTTTTATCAGGTCGAGAATTCATTCGACGGCTAAAAAATAGGGGATTTGCCATATTTCATCAATACTTCGGTTATAAGGGCTGAATTACTCGAAAAATAGTTGAATTTCAGTTTTATTTTACGGTCGTGAATTATTACCTTTGCGCCTCATTAAAAAATAATACAAAATGAAATCAATTACCATCGAAGGTCAACTGAGGACCGAAAGCGGGAAAAAAGCCGCCCGTCAACTTCGCTCTCAGAAGTTCGTGCCAGGTGTAATTTATGGCGGAAATAACGAAGTTAATTTCTCTGCTCCTGCATCTGCGTTTAAAAGCATCGTTTACACATCAGAATTTATGTTAGCTAACGTTACTGTTAGTGGCAATTCGTACAACTGCATTTTGAAAGACATTCAATTTGATAAAGTTACTGACGAGTTGATTCACGTTGATTTTCTTGAATTAGTAGAAGACAAAAAAGTTATCGCAACATTACCTTTGAAATATGTTGGAACTCCTGTAGGTGTTAAAGCGGGTGGTAAACTTGTTCTTAAAATGAAGTCAGTTAAAATCAAAACCTTGCCTAAGTATTTAAAAGAGGTTATTGAAGTTGATATTAGCAACCTTCAGTTAAATGAAAATATCAGAGTAGAAAATATTGTTGCTGACAATATGGAGGTTTTAAACTCTCCAAGAATTCCAATCGCTTCTATAACAATGACTCGTCAATTGAAGCAAGAAGAAGCAGCAGCTCCAAAAGCAGGCGCAGCCAAAGCAGCACCAAAAAAATAAAGATTTCCTTCTTCATAAAAAGAGCTCCAATTTCGGAGCTCTTTTTTTATTTGCATTTATTTGAAATGACTTACAAACTAATTTTTCAAGTATTGGTTTATTAACAGGAGAATTTGTTTTGTATTCTTCTAGATCATTTTGAAATCACATTTTAGTATAGTGTTATTATCCTAAATAAAAGCGCTATTTGGCATCAGTTCTGTTTAGGTTTGTTTACCTTTGCCATCCAAAATATTTAAAAATGGGAATGGATAAAAATACTACAATTGGCTTTGTATTGATAGGAATGTTATTGATAGCTATGTTTTACTTCAACAGCAAAAGCAGACTTGCTTTTGAAGGTGAACAAAAACGTATTGCAGATTCAATTGCGAAAATAAATCCGCCCAAAAAACCTGAAACTGTAAATCTAAAAATTGATACTACTTCAGGATCACCCATTCAAACTAATGCTGCCGCTTTTGGAATATCAGAAATCCAACCTTCTTTACCTGTAGTTGAAAATGATCTTTTTAAAGTCAACTTTTCGTCAAAGGGTGGACAAATCAAATCTGTAGAATTAAAGAAGTTCAAAAAATATGATGGCAAACCTGTAGTTTTAAACAACAGCGATTTCAATAAAATTTCTTACAGATTTAATGTAACACAGAACAAATCTTCAGCAATTGAAGATATTAATTTCAAAATGTTGCCAGTACAACAAGAAGGAAAAAATAAAATCATTTCATTTGAAGCAGCGGATAGCACAGGGAAGAAAATTGTCCATGAATATACCATCACAGACAACGATTACATGATCGGCTTCAAATTGAAAGCCAATGGAGCAGATTTTCTTTTTTCACAGAATGTAATCAATTTTACCTGGCAGGTAGAATGTCCTCAAATCGAAAAAGACCATGCGTATGAACTTACACAAAGTCATTTTTGTTTTTATGAAAACCAAAATTTCGACTTTGAATATTTAAGTCAAGATGATTCAAAAGAATTGAAAAAAGCATCATGGCTAAGTGTGAAACAACAATTCTTCTTAACAACTTTCATTGCGGATAAAGAATTCTCAGAAACCAATACTTCTTGGAAATTACCTACAGATAGCAATACTCGTTATTTGGCAAGAGTAACATCTAATGCGAGATATAATTTAGCTTCAGGAAGCGAAGTAAATATTCCAATGAAAATCTATTTTGGCCCAAGTGACTACAATATTTTAAAAAAATACGACAATCACATGGAAAGTATTGTTCCATATGGCAGTGGTATTTTTGCTTTTGTAAAATATATCAACAGATACTTCCTACTTCCTGTTTTTGATTTCGTTCAGAAAAATGTCGCCAGCATGGGTATCGTTATTCTCCTACTCACTTTATTGATTCGTTTGATTACATCTCCGATTTTGTATAAAAGTTATTTAAGCGGCGCAAAAATGAAAGTACTCAAGCCGGAAGTTGATGCTTTAAAAGAAAAATATAAAGACGATCAACAGGCTTTTGGCATGGAGCAGATGAAATTATGGAGAACAGCAGGAGTTAGCCCTCTAGGAGGCTGCTTACCTGCTTTGTTGCAAATTCCTATATTCATGTCTCTGTATTATTTCTTTCAGTCTAATATCGATTTGAGAGGCAAGAGTTTTTTATGGGCAAATGACTTGGCGCAATATGATTCAATTTTAAAAATTCCATTTGAGGTTCCATTTTATGGCGACCATGTTAGTTTATTTACAATTACAGCCGTAATTACAAGTTTGCTGATTTCATTGTATAGCATGAATAACATGCAGGACAATAGCAATCCTCTAATGAAATACATGCCATACATTTTCCCTGTTTTGTTATTAGGTGTTTTCAATAAATTGCCTTCTGCACTTACATGGTATTATACTATTTCAAATACCATTACATTGATATTGCAGATCATCATTCAGAAATACATTATCAATCATGATAAAATAATGCTGCAAATTGAAGAGAACCGTAAAAAGCCAGTAAAGAAATCAAAAATGCAGGAAAGAATAGAAGCCATGCAGGAAAGTCAGAAGAAATTGCAGGATCTTAAAAAGAAATCTGACGGGAAATAGTTAAAAAACACATTTTCAAAAGCTGTACTCATTTTGGTGCAGCTTTTTTAACGTCTTTTGTTACAGAAATTGCTTCACTTGTTTATATCTTTATTAAAAGTAAAATCTGATGAAACAGATCATATTCACTATTTCGTTAGCCATCTCCACAATAATTGGTTTCTCTCAAAGGGTTATTACAGACGCCACTTTGAAATACAATATTGTAATTAAGAAAAGCGGCGATAAAAACAACAATGCTACACCTAATGCGACTTATCAGCTATTTATAAAAGGCAATCAGACGAAATCAGACTTCATTAATAGCATAGGAACAGAAACCTCTATTTATAATAGTAAAACAGAAAAAGGTGTCATTCTAAAAGAATATAGTGGTCAGAAATTAATGATCAATTTAACAAAACAAGATTGGCTAACACAGAATCAACTTTTTAGAAATATTGATTTCAAATTTGAAAACACAGAAAAAAAGATTAACGGAACAGTTTGTAAAATGGCTACTGCTATCTTGCAAAATGGAGGAAAACTTACAGTTTATTATGATACAGCAATTAATATTTTAAATAATAATTACACAATTGCTTTTCCTTCAATTCCAGGCATTCCTGTTCAGTTCGAAAATTTTATTAATGGGGTAACTTATGTGTATACATTGGCTGGGATAAATTACGAGGTATTGTCTTCAAATGTTTTTGATATTCCTAAATCAGGCTACAGAGTTATCAGTTATCAAGATGCAATCAGCTTAAAGAAAGGGGAGTAAATAGGAACTAGTCTTTTGATTTCAGAATCAACTTCATTCCGGTGTAACCTTGTTTTAATTCAGGCACAATTACTTTTTGCTTGTATGTAGAAAGATATATGGTATTTCCTTTTTGATAAGTATTAATACCATTTAGAGAAACATAACTTGTAATTGGCTTTGGTTCTGTAAGTAAAAACCCTTTGTACTTTAATCCAGTTTTAAGATTATAAGAAAGAGAATTTTTGAATGAAGAAGTGTTTGTTATATTCAGAACAACTTTGTTTTTTGCTCTTTTTCTTACACCACGATCTGCAAATCCATTCAGGATATTCCCGAGAATGAAAGTTAAAAGCAATATGGTTTTGGCAGAACGTCTCATTGTTAAAATATAAAACTTAAACAAATATAAACTTATTTATTTTCATTTGAAATTTGTTTTACACTTTTTTTTCTTTTTTTCAAAAAATACAAGAATTTCAAAAAAGAGATTAAAAAACATGAATTCCTTTAATTTTTGACTAAATTACAAGTAACACCCATTGACATGAGCAATAATCCTTACAGGCACAACAATAGCGAAATAAGAGAATTACTGATGCAATTCCTGAAAATCAAATCAGGGAAAGGATTTACGTTTATTGAAGAGGAAGGTTTTGAACAAATTGCAGATTATTACATTCAGAAAGATCAATTTCAAGAAGCTTTGGAAGCTGCTGAATTTGGCATCAATCAATTCCCTTATTCTTCCATGCTTTTGATAATTAAAGCAGATATTTTGCTTTCACTAAGAAAATACGAAGATTGCTTGATGTGTTTAGAGAAAGCAGCTTTGTTAGACAATAGCGATTCCAATTTATTTATTATAAAAACCGATGCTTTGCTGGCCTTAGATAAACAAGAAGAAGCCGCTGAATTACTTGAATCGGCACTGCATTCATTTGAAGGGGAGGATAGAATCAGCCTGTTGTTTGAGTTAGCAGATGTATACGACGATTATGAGAACTTTGAAAAAGTATATGATTGCCTGACGTTAATCTTACATCAGGATCCAGACAATGAAGAGGCATTGTACAAGATATGTTTCTGGACCGATCATACAGGTAGAAATGAAGAAGGCATAAAATTACATCAATGGATATTGGACAAAAATCCATTCAGTGAATTGGCCTGGTTTAATTTGGGTGCAGCATATCAGGGATTAAAATTGTATGAAAAATCAATCGATGCCTATCAATACGCAGCCGCTATTAATGAAAAGTTTGATTACGCCTACAGAAATATGGGCGATGCTTTTATCAGACTCAAGAAATACAAAGAAGCCATAGAGGTATTAGAAAAAGTACTCGAATTGTCAATTCCTGAAGCTGTTATATATGAAGCCATTGGTCATAGTTATGATAAAATGAATAATTATGCACAAGCAAGGTTTAATTATAAAAAAGCAAGTCACTTAAATCAGGAAGATAGCCAAATGCATTACAAGATTGCTTGCACATATATAAACGAAGGCAACTGGCAAAATGCAATTAAATCATTGCAAATCGCACTAAAAAATCATTTATTACAACCAGAATACAACCTAGCTTTAGGCAGATGTTACATGCAAATTCAGCAATATGATGAGGCCATAACATATCTCGGAAATGTAGTAAGAATGAGGCCTAAAAATACAAATGGCTGGATTGAGTTATTGAAATGTTTCTATCAAGGGGAACTTTTTGAAGAGGGTTTTGAATATGCTGCAACAGCTTTTGAGCATACAGATTCCAAACCGATTTTTGTTTATTTTAAATCAGCATTTCTTTTTGCTATGGGGCAATCCAAGCAAGCATTGTTATACCTTGAATATGCACTAAAGGCCAATCCCAAATTGATAAAACAGTTTATTGAGATTAAACCTTCTATTTTACAAAACCAACAAGTCGTTGATTTGATTTCCCTATATAAAAAATCAAAATCGCGAAAGAAATAACTCGTTGTTTCGAAACCAACTCAAATGTCAGCGTGATTGAATATATTTGCTCAAAATTTACAAACAAGCAATGAATTTCAATCTTACTCAAATCCCGGATAGGGTAGCCAAGCCAAGAAAAAGTGGTATTACAATGATAATGGATAAAGGTCTCAGTACAAACGAGGCAAAAAATCTAATGGAGGTAGGCCATCCTCATATTGATATGGTGAAACTTGGTTTTGGAACTTCATATGTCACCCCAAATTTGAAAGAGAAGTTAGAGGTATATCGTTCTCATAATATGCCTGTTTATTTTGGAGGTACACTTTTTGAAGCGTTTTTGATCAGAAATCAGTTTGAAGATTATATTAATGTTTGCAAGGAATTTGGAGTGAGTTATATGGAAGTGAGTGATGGTTCAATTACAATTCCTCATGCTGAGAAATGCGGGTACATTGAAAAATTATCTAAACATGGCGTAGTGTTAAGCGAGGTAGGAAGTAAAGATGCTGCTCATATTATCCCTCCTTATAAATGGATCGAATTGATGCGTGCCGAATTAAACGCAGGTTCTGAATATGTAATAGCAGAAGCCAGAGAAGCTGGCAATGTGGGTATTTACAGGGGCACTGGTGAAGTTAGAGAAGGTCTTGTTCAAGAAATTCTTACTCAAATACCAGCCGAAAATATTCTTTGGGAAGCACCACAAAAAGCACAACAGCTTTATTTTCTTGAATTAATCGGCTGCAATGTAAATCTTGGGAACATTGCACCTTCAGAAATAATTGCCTTAGAAGCCATGAGAATTGGTTTGAGAGGTGATACTTTTGAATTGTACCTTGATAAATAAATTTCAATAATATCTTGTCTTCATAAAAGAGAGTAATTTGTTCTCAGGTATTTTCTTAAACTTACATCAATAAAAAAAGATGAGGATTTTCGGATTGATAGGTTATCCATTAGGTCATTCTTTTTCTAAGATTTTCTTTACTCAGAAATTCATAGATGAGAAAATATTGGATGCTAAGTTTGAATTATTTCCAATTGAATCGATTAAAGACTTTTCCCTTTTAATATCCAACAACTCCGGAATCGAAGGTCTTGCAGTTACAAAGCCACATAAGGAAACAGTTATTCCCTATCTGACACGATTAGACGAAGCTGCTGCCATGATAGGGGCGGTAAATTGTATTGTCATCAAAAATGGTGAATTGATAGGCCACAATACAGATGTAATCGGTTTTGAAAAATCATTGTTGCCTTTATTGCAAAGCCATCATAAGAAAGCTTTAGTACTGGGAACAGGTGGCGCATCAAAAGGTGTTCAGTATGTGTTGAAAAAAAATAAAATTGATTTCCTTACAGTCAGTCGTTCCCAATCGTCAACCCAAGGTGATATTTTATATGAGCAGATTGATGAGAAAATGATAAATGATTTTTCTTTAATCATAAATACTACTCCGGTTGGAATGACTCCAGACGAAGAAGGTTGTCCTGATATTCCTTATCAACACATTAGCGACAAACACTTTTTGTATGATTTGATTTACAAACCTGAGGAAACCGAATTTATGAAGAAAGGAAAAGCTAAAGGCGCTTTGGTGAAAAACGGTCATGACATGTTCTTGATTCAGGCGGAAGCCAATTGGCTATACTGGCAAGGGATTATGAGCTGATTTTTGTTTTAAAATCGATAGGAATCGCTGTGATTTTCTTATCCTTATAATCATAAAATACAATCCCTGTTTTTGCTTTTGCAATAGCGATTGTTTTCTCTTGTCTGATTGTTTCTATCAAATAGTAAATCTCAAACCCTGCAGTTGTAAAATCTCCAATTGCAATGCTGATTTCAAGTTGATCTCCATAAAATGATTCACTGAGGTAACAAACAGCAAGGTCACTCATGATTATAGAAGCGCCTTCGATATTCATTTCTGTATATCCCATTTTATTCAGCCATTGCACCCTTGCTTCATGAATGATGCCAACCAGTGCATCATTGCCCATGTGGTTCCCATAATTGACGTCAGTGATTCTAACGGGAATGCATAGCCTGTCATGAATTCTTTCAGGCATTTCAATTTTGATTCTTGCCATGATAGTTGTTTAAAAAATCAATCAGTTTGGAAGTGGCTTTTTTTCTATGACTGAATATGTTTTTGTCTGCCAATTCCATTTCTGCGAAAGTTTTGTCGCTGCCATCGGGAATAAAAATAGAATCATATCCAAACCCTTTTTCGCCTCTTTGCATTTCAGTTATGATGCCCTTACAAATACCTTCAAATTGAAACTCTTCTCCTTTCAAAATAAGTGAAATAACTGTTCTGAATTGAGCAGTTCTGTCATTTACCGAAGACATTTTATGTAGCAGCTTTTCGATGTTTTTTTGGTTGTCATTTTCATCGCCCGCATACCTTGCACTTTTAACTCCTGGTTCGCCATTAAGTGCAATAACTTCCAAACCGGTATCTTCACTAAAGCAATTTGAATTTGTTATTTTGAAAATGAAAGTAGACTTTTCTCTTGCATTTTCTTCTAAAGTTGGATGAGGTTCAGGAATATCAGTTATAATTCCAGCTTCACGAAGGCCAATAATTTGCATATCATTATCCAAAATGCTTCTGATTTCTTGGATTTTATTATTGTTGTTAGTAGCGAAAATTAACACAGACATAATTGATATTTAAATTGAAAATATTGATTTCAAGCAATTCCATAATTGTTTTTTTTCTTCAACATTTTTGCCTATTTGAGTTAATGAAGTTGCGTTTAAAAAAGTCATTGTTTTCAATTTGCTAATTACATAATTGTCAAAGTTGATGTCAATTGCAATTGATTTCAAATTTATACCGAAAGCTATCATCACTTTAGGGTTGAAATTATCTTGTAACGCTGATAAATCAATCTCATTATGTTGAGCGAGATTTATTAATGCTACATCATTAAAATTCAATTTACAGGCGTTTAGAATTCCTGTTAAAAGTGTGGTATCGGCGTCGTTAAGGTGAATGGCTTCAATGTCATTTACAACAATTAGGATTTGCTTTTGATTCTTTCCTAGGAAATTCAGGGATTGCGGCTCTAAAGAATTGCTTTTTATTTGCGGTGTATCTAATGCTACTAAAGAATTCTTATATAATTCTGTTGTTAAAGCAACAGAGATTTGAAAATTGTCTAAACTCATAAATTCGGTCTTTAACGGCGTGTTTTTTTTGTTTCTTTGCAGTAAAATTAATGATTATGATTGCAGCAGCCGATTTTAAAATAATAAAATCAGAAAAGAGCAAACTCAACGAACAAAGTTTGGAAAATATTCCTTTTGGGAAATATTTTACAGACCATATGCTAGAAGTGGATTATGAAAACGGCGAATGGAAAAACGTTGAAATAAAACCATTTCAACCTCTTTCTCTTTCACCGGCTTTGGCTGCGATTCATTATGGCCAAGCCATTTTCGAAGGTATAAAAGCCTATAAAAATCCAGAGGGAGAAGCATTAATATTCAGGCCCCACGATAATTACAGACGTTTTAATATTTCTGCTGAAAGAATGCAAATGCCTACAGTGCCAGAAGAAATTTTTATTGAGGGGATGAAAATGCTTATTAATCTAGATCGCGAGTGGATTCCAAGTTTTGAAGATCATTCTTTATATATCAGGCCTTTTATGTTCAGCAGTGATGAAATGATTGGCGTAAGACCTAGCGACAATTATAAGTTCATGATTATTTTAAGTCCTACTGGCCCTTATTACAATACACCGATGCGCATCTATGTAGAAGAGCAATATGTTAGAGCGGTTCCTGGAGGAGTGGGTTATGCCAAAGCAGCCGGTAATTATGGAGCTGCCATGCATGCTACAGCAGAGGCAAAAAGAAAGGGATACGATCAAGTTCTTTGGACAGATGCATACGAACATAGGTATGTACAAGAGTGTGGAACGATGAACGTTTTTTTTATTATAGGAAATAAAGCCATTACACCGGATTTATCTACAGGAACGATACTTTCGGGAGTGACAAGAGATAGTGTAATTCAAACTTTGAAGGAAATGGACCTCCATGTTGAAGAAAGATCGTTAGATATTGAAGAAATTATTTTAGCACACAAGTCCGGTACACTTAGGGAGGTTTTTGGAACTGGAACTGCGGCAACCATTTCATACATAAAGGAGTTGCGTTATAAAGAATATGTCATGGAATTTGACGTAACTAGTTGGAAGACAGCGCCTGAAGTTAAGAATCGGCTTAACGCGATTAGATATGGTATTGCAGATGACAGACACTGCTGGATGATGAAAGTGTAATGAATTTCAAGAAAAAAAACTCATTTAAACCGCATCGATTTGCGGTTTTTTTGTGGAATGTGAATAAAAAAAGATTTTTTCGAACATATTTTTTTCTTTTTTAAATGAATATGGTTACCTTTGCCGTCCAAAATTTAAAAGGTTAATAAATGCCTACAATTCAACAGTTAGTAAGAAAAGGAAGAGAAATCATCAAAACCAAAAGCAAATCAAGAGCTTTGGATAGTTGCCCACAGCGTAGAGGTGTTTGTACCAGAGTGTACACAACAACTCCTAAAAAGCCAAATTCTGCTTTGCGTAAAGTGGCTAAAGTTCGTTTAACCAACAAGATTGAGGTTATCGCCTATATTCCGGGTGAAGGCCACAATCTTCAAGAACACTCAATTGTATTAATACGTGGTGGAAGGGTTAAAGATCTTCCTGGTGTACGTTATCATATCGTTCGTGGTAGCTTGGATACTGCGGGTGTAAAAGATCGTAAACAAAGCCGCAGTAAATACGGTACCAAAAAAGCCAAAAAATAATTTAATAAAATAACATCAATTAAGTCGTCTGACTAAAATTAATAACAATGCGTAAGTCACAACCGAAAAAGATTCCTTTAGCACCAGATCCAAAATTTAACGATAAGCTGGTTACAAGATTTGTAAACAACCTTATGTGGGAAGGTAAAAAAAGTGGTGCTTTCATCATTTTTTATGATTCTCTAGATAAAGTTGCTAAAATTACCGGTGAAGATGGTTATGAAGTTTGGAAAAGAGCTTTGACTAACATCACTCCAGGTGTAGAGGTTCGTAGCCGTCGTATTGGTGGTGCTACCTTCCAGATTCCTTCTGAAGTTAGACCAGACAGAAAAATTTCTTTGAGCATCAAATGGATGATCAGATACAGCCGTGAGAGAAACGGTCGTAGCATGGCTGATAAATTAGCTAACGAAATCGTTGCTGCAAGCAAAGGTGAAGGTGCTGCTTTCAAAAAGAAAGAAGATACTCACCGTATGGCTGAAGCAAATAAAGCTTTTGCTCACTTCAAAGTATAATTTTGAAATTCAAAATAAAAAAAAGCCGCTCATTGAGTGGCTTTTTTTATGTCGAAGATTTTTTCCTGTGCACTTGTGATTTCTCTACTTCAACCGATAATTTGTTTGGCTAAAAAAGACGAACCCTAAATAAACGTTGGTTAATGGTGAGATTTTTGGAGATTATTTGATTGTTAAATTATAAAGGATTTAAAGTACTTCCTTCCAGAACTCAATAAATCCAGTATCTAGCTTATATCCAGCTTATCTAGCTTAT
>CALPIT020000056.1 GCA_943323705.2 Streptomyces griseus | reverse complement strand
GGTGAAATAAACGAGTTTAATTCAGAGTTGGATAAAGCCGGAAGAGAGGCCGACTTTATTGAATTGGGAGAGTTGATGTGTATCGATGCTTTAAATAGAAATTAAAGCTGTGGTGGTCACTTCAGAGAAGAAAGCCAAACAGAAGATGGCGAAGCTAAAAGAGACGATGAAAATTACAGATATGTAGCTGCTTGGGAAATTAAAGGCGATAGCGAATGGCAATTACACAAAGAAGAACTCAATTTTGAAATCGTTAAACCATCACAAAGAAGCTACAAATAACAAATATATAAATCAGAGTATATCACTCTATAAAATATGAACTCATTATGGAGCATTATCACATGAATCTGACGCTTAAAGTTTGGCGTCAAAAAAACAACCAGTCGAAAGGCAATTTTGAAACCTATCAGGTAAAAAACATTTCTTCTGAAATGAGTTTTCTTGAGATGTTCGATGTGTTAAATGAACAGCTGATTGTGGAAGGCAAAGAGCCCATTGCATTTGATCATGATTGCCGCGAAGGTATATGTGGCATGTGCAGTATGTATATCAATGGTCAGGCTCATGGGCCATGGCAACAAAATACTACCTGTCAGTTACACATGCGTGCATTCAAAGACGGTGATACCATTGTGGTTGAACCATGGAGAAGTACTGCATTTCCTGTTGTAAAAGATTTGGTGGTAAACAGATCTGCATTCGATAGAATTATTCAGGCTGGTGGTTACATTAGTGTGAACACCGGAAATGCGGTTGATGCCAATGCCATTCCTATTGATAAAAAAGATGCTGATGATGCTTTTATGGCTGCCGCTTGTATTGGTTGCGGTGCCTGTGTAGCTACCTGTAAAAATGGAAGTGCCATGTTGTTCGTTGGCGCAAAAGTTTCTCAATTGGCACTTTTACCTCAAGGTGGCCCTGAAAGAGAATCAAGAGTTTTAAATATGGTTGCCCAAATGGATAAAGAAGGCTTTGGAAATTGTACAAATACTTATGCATGCGAAGCAGAATGTCCCAAAGGTATTTCTGTTGCAAACATTGCAAGATTGAACAGTGAGTTTTTGAAAGCTGGTCTTTCCAGTGAAGAAGCATAATTACTTCAATCAAAATAATTTGTTTATAGGTTGTCTCAATATGAAGAGGCAACCTATTTTTTTTGGTTGCTTTACAACTAATTCTTGATTAATTTTCATTTGTCAAAACTCAACTGAATAAATCATAATTTTATCAAATAGTTATTGATTGAAGCCAAATTTATTATATACCATTCTGTTTTTTATTTTCTTTCACCAACAAGTGCAGGCGCAGGTTATTATAAATCCATCATCAACATTTAGAGCAAAACGAATTGCAGTTAGAGCTTCTGCTTTAGTTATTGATTCATCCAGTATTTTACCCGGCTCATTTTCAATTGAAAATATTGAATCTTCAGCTTATTCAATTGACGTGATTTCCGCTAAATTAACTTGGATTAAAAAACCAATTGCCGACAGCGTAAATATTTCATACAGGATTTTTCCTTTTAGGTTAAATGAAAGATATGCCCATTTGCATTTCGACAGCATCAGAAATAACTTCATAGCAGAAAATCCTTTGGTACTGAAGAATAAAAATCTCAGTTCCAATCAATCGATTTTCGAATTCAAAGGAATGCAATCACAAGGTAGCATTGGTAGAGCCATATCATTTGGAAATAGTCAGGATGCTGTTGTGAACTCATTTCTTAATCTGCAGCTCAATGGGATGATAGGAGATAGTCTTGAATTGATCGCCGCCATTACCGATAACACCATCCCCATACAACCTGATGGTAATACAAAAGACCTCAGAGATTTCGACCGCGTTTACATGCAGGTTAAGAAAAAAGGCTGGCAGGTTAGTTTTGGTGATATAGAGCTTTCTGAAAAGGAAAATTATTTTCTAAAATTCAACAAAAGGATACAAGGGGTTTCTTTCAGCACATTAAATCAAATCAATAAAAAAACGACCAACGAATTTGCCGCAAGTGGCGCATTGGCTAAAGGAAAATTCAACAGAAATTATATCAACCCGATTGAAGGCAACCAAGGTCCATACAGATTACAAGGAGCCAACAATGAATTGTATTTTGTAGTATTAGCCGGAACTGAAAAAGTGTTTATTGATGGTGTTCTCATGCAACGTGGCGAAGACCAGGATTATACTATTAATTACAATACCGCTGAATTGAGTTTTACACCTAAGCAGCTAATTACTAAGGATAAAAGAATACAAATTGAATTTGAATATGCCGATAGAAATTATTTAAACACGCAGCTATATGTGACTGATAAATTTAAAGTGAATAATAAGCTTTCTTTGAATCTAGCGGCTTATTCCACTAAAGACGGAAAGTTTTCTTTCATCGACCAGCCATTAGACACAAAGCAACAATTATTTCTAGCCTCGATTGGCGACAGTATTCAAAATGCGTTTACATCCAATGCAGTTCGAGATAGTTTCGCACTTGGAAAAATATTATATAAAAAAATCGACACCACTTACAACATATCAGTACATGATTCTGTGTATGTTTTTACCAATTCCAATGCAAGTGATTTGTACGCACTCTCATTTACTTATCTTGGTCCAGGTAAAGGCAATTACAGGCAATTGCTCAACGGAAATAATGGCAAAGTTTTTATATGGACAGCTCCTGACATCAATGGAAATAAACAAGGCGAATATGAACCTGTGGTTTTTTTAGTGACACCAAAAAAGCTTCAACTTTTTACAACCGGATTACATTATCAGTTTAACAAACGATTTCAACTTTACAGCGAATTGGCCATGAGTAATTATGATGTCAATTTATATTCGACCCTAAATAAAGAAAACAACACCGGATTGGCAGGGAAATTTAATTTGTCTTTTGAATCCAAAACTTTCAAGTTGAATAAGAACGCTCACACTTTGAAAACCAACATAGGCGCAGAATGGGTTCAATCTGCATTTAAACCTTTGGAAAGATTGAGAGATGCTGAGTTTTTAAGAGATTGGGGACTACCATTTGATGTAGCCACTACAACTGAAAAAATATTCAATTCAGGTATCAGTATAAAAGGAAATAAAACTAATTCAATTTCATTTGATTGGATTCAATACATGCGAGGTGATGGTTATAACGGAATAAAAAATAACCTGCAACAAAATGCCATCATTAAACAATGGACAACCAAATCAAATTTGAGTTTGCTGCATTATAATACAACACTCTCCAGTGGTAGTTTTTACAGGCCAACGATTGATATAAAAAAAGGGTTTAAAAAGCTATATAAAATTGAAGCAGGTGGAAGTTTTATAGGCGAATATTTAAAAATTAAAAATAAGGCAACGGATAGTTTGATGGTGGGTAGTTTTGGATTTTCTCGATATGAATTATATGTAAAGTCTGATCCTTTAAAATTGAATACATGGGCATTCAATTATTTTACCCGTTTAGACAAATTTCCTGTGAAAAAAGATTTAGTTAATGCTGATAGAAGCGATAATTACAATGTAACCGCAGCAATCATGAAAAATGAATCACGTCAAATTAAAATATCAGCTGGTTACAGAACATTACAAATCATCAATGATTCCATTAGTAATCAAAAGCGTGATAAAACTTTATTAAGCAGAACTGAATATTATTTCAATGAATGCAAAGGTTTGTTCAGTGGAAATGTATTGTATGAAATAGGAGGAGGGCAAGAACAAAAAAGAGAATTTTCATATTTAGCAGTTCCGGTTGGACAAGGCAATTACACTTGGATTGATTATAATGGCAATGGTATTGAAGAGTTGAATGAATTTGAAATTGCCATCTATCAGGATCAAAAAAAATATATCAGAATATTTACTCCCACCAACGAATACGTTAAAACAAATGTCTTGCAGTTTAATTATTTCTTGGATGTCATTCCAAGGAATATTATTAAATCCCAAGGTAAGCGGTTAAAGAAATTACTTTATAAATCATCTTTCAGCTCATCAGCGCAAATCAGTAAAAAAAATATTGCGGCAGGAGATTTTCTTTTCAATCCATTTGAGAAGCAACTTACCGACTCCGGATTGATCAGTTATAATTCCATTTTCTCTAACGCTTATTTTTATAACAGAACCGGTTCGAAATGGGGTTTTGATCTTACTCAGAGTATTGTATCTGGGAAGTCTTTATTGACTTACGGATTTGAATCACGCTATATCAAAAACAACAGTTTTAAAATAAGATTGAACCTCAACAAAAAGTGGATTGCCAATTTAACGGTGAAAGATATAAAAAACGAATTGACTTCCTCTGCTGTGAAATTTGAAAATAGAAATTATAAAATCAATCAGCAGCAAGTGGATCCAGGAATTATATGGTTGTACAAATCTATTTTTAGAGTAGCCATAAACTATTCTTATGCTCACAAGAAAAATCAAATAGATTCAATGGAAACGACCACTGCACATTCGTTGATTACGGAGATGAAATACACCGCATTTTCGAATAGTAGTTTGACCGCAAAATTCACTGCAAACCAAATGTCATTTAATGCTTATAGTGGCGCGGCATCAAGCACAGTAGGATTTCTAATGCTTGAGGGATTGAAGCCTGGTAAAAATTATTTGTGGAATGTTGACTATACCAAAAGGCTTGCAGGGAATATAGAAATTTCATTTCAATACGAAGGAAGAAAACCCGCAGCATCAAGCACGATTCATATTGGAAGTGCTTCAGTAAGAGCTATTTTTTAGTATCTAGAATCTAGTAACACAAGTTTCTATTTCACACAAGGCTTAAACTGGGAAATATCAAAAAAACAAATTGATAAATCTAAAATAAAGATTTGAAACGACTCGTTCGGAGACCTGCGTCGGCACCTTAGACCATTAAACCTTAAACCAGCGAAGCGAATTAAACCTTTCTTCTTACCCTATCCAACTAACCCCACCTTTCTTTAAATTCCTAGTTCCTTCCCCAACTTTAAAGCCATTATTGTAAACTTCTATTTTATAATTTCCGATTTTGAAAGTCTCCATTGACTTCCAGTCGAAACTAATAGTTTGGCGTTTATTTTGAACATAATTCACTTCCATTTTTTGGGTAAAGTCTTTTGCATCTCCTTCTCTTGTTTGGAATTTACTAGTACCTAATTGATTAGTTGTAATTACTTTTCCAGAAGGGTCTGTGATTATAATGTAAAGTATTTTTGCACCTGAAGTGGTAATCATATTTTCATCAAGATCAAAGCTAACGCGGAGGAGATCTACTTTTTTTGCTTTAGATGTTTCTACGATTTTACCGCTGCTTTTTTGACTCAACCCTACAATATTGAAATTAGAAGCATGCAATGTAGAAGCGATGTCTATAGTGTTGTCTCTGTTTTTTATTTGCTCAATAGAAGAATCATAATTTTTTTGAATTCTGTCTCTTTCTTTGGTAACAGTTTCGTTGGCTTTGGTAAGTTCAACTTTTTGTGATTCAAGTATTGCAATTTGCGCTTTGTAACCTTCAATATCTGAGTTTAAAGATAGAATTAGTGCTTTCGCTTCATTTAAATCAGTTTGTGAGGCATTCATCTTTGAGAGTAATGTACGAATTCGTGATTTTTTATCTTCAATTTCTCTATCTCTAAATGAAATTGTGCTGTCTTTCTTTGCATTGTCAGTTTTAATATTTTCATATCTCAAGGTTGCGTCTTCCAATTCTTTCTGAAGCTGGTCTTTTTGAGTAGAAGTGGTGCTGATGAGATTGTCTTTTTGTGAAACAAGTTCACGCGTGTTGTTTTTATCCCAAATGATATAACCCCAGGTCCCTAAAAGGGAAAGGATTAGTAACCCTACAAGGATATCTTTTACTTTTGATTTTTTTTCTGGTAGTTCAGTAATGTTTTCAGGTAAAGAAGCTTCTTTTTGTGGAATGGCAGTGGACATGTTGTTAGTTGATTTCAGTTTTGACTTTAATAATAAAGGCTTTTAAAAGGATATAGCAATTTTGACAACTTTAAAGCCACCAAAATTGTGCCATATTTAAACAATTCTACATTTTTATTGTGATATAAATATTAATTTAGTGCATTATAAGCTAATTGTAATCAATGAGTGTGGAAAAAATCATAGGAGATTGGAAAAAAGGGAAATTCAAGCCAGTTTATTTATTTCATGGAGAGGAAGGTTATTTTATCGATCAACTTGTTGATTTTGCTGAAAATAACATTATCAAAGCGGAAGAAGCTGATTTTAACAAAACCATTTTTTACGGAAAAGATACAGATTGGGTACCTGTAGTTACTGCATGCAGAAGACATCCCATGTTTGCAGAAAAGCAACTGGTCATGATCAAGGAAGCCCAATCCATGAATTCAATAGAGAAATTGGAAGCTTATCTTGAATCTCCTTTAGCGAGCACTATCTTAATCATTGCACACAAAGGCAAAACAATAGACAAGCGAACCAAGCTATTCAAATTGCTAGATAAAAATGGGGAGATTTTCATTTCAGCAAAAATACAGGACTACAAAATTCACGATTGGATTTCGGATTATGTTAATGATATCGGAATGAAAATCTCATCGAAATCAGTGAGTTTGTTACAAGAACATATAGGAAATGATTTAGGCAGAATAGTTACTGAAATTGAAAAACTTAAAATAAATCTCGGCGATAAAAAAACGATTGATGAAGATGTAATTGAAAAATATATCGGCATCAGTAAAGAGTACAATATTTTTGAACTTCAAGCAGCTATTGCTACAAAAAATTTATCTGCGGCAATCAAAATTATCAATTTTTTTGAAAAGAATCCTAAATCTGCACCCATTCAAATGGCATTGCCTGCACTGTATACTTTTATTAGTAAAGTATATTCGGTGTATGGGTTAAGTAACAAATCAGAATTCGCTTTAAAACCACTTTTTTACAATAATAGTTTCGCCGTAGCTCAAGCAACTACCATGATGAATAATTATGGCTACAATGGCATTGAAAAATTAATTCTGTTACTTCATCATTACAATATGAAAAGTTTGGGTGTTGGCGACTCCGGAACCGAAGATGCAGCTTTGATGAAAGAAATGGTAGCGATGATGGTGGTGGGGTAAGCTAGATACTTGATACTGGATGCTAGATACTGGATTCTGGATACTGGATTCTGGATTGTCTTCCATTCTATACAAAGCCTTTTGTAAAAAATCTTGTTTTGTCTTATCCATTATCTAGTATCTAGTATCTAATATCAAGTATCTGGTATCTAGCATCTAGTATCAAGTATCTAGCATCCAATTTCAGATAGCCTTTGCCGCTAAAGCATCATTTCCCAGTTGAATTTTTAATTCTTCTAAACTATTGAATTTCTTCTCTTCTCTCAATTTTGATTTTAAAAAGACGGTTATATTTTGGTAGTAAATATCTTCATTAAAATCAAAAATATTCACCTCGATTTTTTTAATAAAGCCTCCGACCGTTGGCCGGAAACCTATGTTCATCATGCCTTTTAACTTCATGTCATTAATCATCACATCTACGGCATAAACACCATTTCCAGGAATTAATTTTTCCTGTTCCACTATTTCTAGATTGGCTGTTGGAAATCCAATTGTTCTGCCAAATTGATCTCCTTTTACAACTTTGCCGGAAAAAAAGTAGGCATAACCAAGCAATGAATTTGCAGTTATGATATCGCCTTCGGATAGTTTTTGTCTGATTTTTGTACTGCTGATGGCAATGTCATTCAATTGTTGTTCTGTAATCTCTACAACCTTATAACCATATTTTCTCTCACCTTGCTTAAGCAATTCGAAATTCCCTGTCCGATTTTTACCAAATCGATGATCATAACCAATGATAATCGTATGTGGGTTGAAACTTTTAACCAAAAATTCGCTGATATAGGATTCTGCTTCCATGGACGAAAATTCACTTGTAAACGGAACGATGACTAGGTTTTCAATGCCCTCTGCCCGTAAAAGAGAAATTTTTTCTTCAAGAGTATTTAAGATAAAAACTTTGTTTGCTGTGCTTTCTAATACGTGTCTGGGATGAGGATAGAAAGTAATTACAACCGTCGTGCCATTAATTTTATTGGCTACTTGCTTTAATTGACTGATGATTTTCCTATGACCATCATGCAATCCATCAAAAGTACCTATCGTAATTACTGCTTTTTCAAAGGCAGGAAGTTCATTTATGTTGTTGTATACATTCATTATAAACAAAGGTGCAAAACTAAATGATAATTAATAAATGGTTTTGTCAGATTTGAAAATTAGTTTTGCAGCAATATTTAAAATAATGAGTCTTTATAACCAAAGAGGCGTTTCAGCTCACAAAGAAGAAGTTTTAGCGGCAACTGAAAAATTAAGCAAAGGATTGTTTCCTCATGCATTCTGTAAATTATACCCGGATTTTCTTGGCGCTGATTCAGAATATGTAAATGTGATGCATGCTGATGGTGCCGGTACAAAAAGCATTCTGGCTTATCTATATTGGAAAGAAACTGGAGATGCTTCTGTTTGGGCAGGTATTGCGCAAGATGCCGTTGTGATGAATCTGGATGATTTGCTTTGTGTTGGAATTTATGATAACATCGTATTTAATTCCACCATCGACAGAAATAAACATTTAATTCCTGGCGAAGTACTTGATAAAATCATTAATGGTACCCAGGATTTCTTTGATTTGTTATCAGGTTATGGTGTCAACATTCATTATCTCGGCGGTGAAACTGCTGATGTGGGCGATGTGGTGAGAACCGTTGCTGTAAATGGTACTATGACAACCAGATGGCCTAAAAACAAAATTATCACCAATGATAAAATAGCTCCGGGAAATGTAATTGTTGGTTTGGCAAGTTTTGGAAAAGCTATTTATGAATCAGAATACAATAGCGGAATAGGAAGCAATGGTCTGACTTCAGCGAGGCATGATGCTTTATCTAAACATTATGCCACTCATTTTAAAGAAAGCTATGATCCAGGTACAAATGAAGAAGTTGTTTACATCGGTAAAAATAAAATGACAGACATTGTCAAATTTCCCAATGATAATTTCATTGATGAAATCGAAATCGGAAAATTGCTACTGAGTCCAACACGAACTTTTGCACCTGTTTTCATGAAATTATTTGAAACACATTTCGAAAATATAAACGGAATTATTCATTGCAGTGGCGGCGGCCAAACAAAATGCATGAAATATATGCCCGGAAATTTTAAAGTAATTAAAGACAACCTATTTGCGCCTCCACCAGTTTTTCAATTGATACAAGCCAATAGCGGCGCAAGTTTACGTGAAATGTATGAAGTGTTTAACATGGGCTGCCGCATGGAAATTTATTGTGATGAAAAATATGCGCAGGAAATTATTGATATTGCAGCATCGTTTTCAATTGATGCACAAATCATCGGCAGGGTGGAAGCAGATGTTAAAAAAACGCTCGAAGTCAGAATTGGAGAGGAACTAATTGTTTATTAATCTTTATGCCTTTACATTTGTTTTTCAAAAATCGATAAAAAAGTAAATTTAAAAAATATGTCTCGTTCTATTGTAGAGTTAAGCAACGTAAATATTTATCAAGGTTCCAGCTTGGTACTTGGAAATGTAAATATTTCTGTAGAAAAAGGTGAATTTGTTTATCTGGTTGGTAAAACCGGAACAGGCAAAAGCAGCTTACTTAAAACTATGTATGGAGATCTCGAACTTACTGAAGGTGAAGGATGGGTTGCTGGTCATAATCTTAAAGAACTAACTTGGAAAACCGTTCCATTTTTACGCAGAAATATAGGTGTTGTGTTTCAAGATTTCCAATTGTTGACTGATAGAAATGTAAACGAAAATTTGAAATTTGTTTTAAAAGCAACAGGTTGGAAAGATGAAAAATTAATGGATGAAAAAATCAGTGATGTATTGGATAAAGTAAATCTCAAAACCAAAGGCTTTAAAATGCCTTTTGAATTGAGTGGTGGCGAGCAGCAACGTATTGACATCGCAAGGGCTTTACTCAATTCTCCAAAATTGATTCTTGCAGATGAACCCACCGGTAATCTTGATCCCGAAACCAGTGACGAAATCATGCAACTGCTTTTTCATATTTGTAAAGACTACGACACCTGCATCGTAATGGCAACACACGATTATATGGTTATCAATAAATATCCTGCTAGAACTATCAAAACAGAAAATGGAAAAGTGTTGGATAATGCTAGTATAACAGTGTAATCAATGTTTCAGCATTTTTTTGGTTGTCATACAATTCACCAAGGATTTGTTTTCTTTTGAGGATATCTTCTTCTGTGAATGGAAGCTCGAAAAGTCTGATGATTTCAGTTGAGAATTCTTTTGCGTCTTCAGCAAAATAACATGCTTCCTCTACAGCAGTTCCTTCGGCAGCAGCTTTATTTACCAAGCAATGTCTTCCATTAAATAACGCATTGATTAATTTCAGTTTTACGCCAGTAGAATTATATGAAGGCAGAATATTGACTTGTGCTTTTCTGATTAGGTCATCAAGTTCATGTTCAGAAGGATTTTCGACAAGACAAGTGTTGAGTTGCTTATGTGCGGCTTTTTTAAGTGTTGAAGATGGATTTTTTCCGGCTACTACAAATGGTATATTTATCTTGCTAAAAATCTCTTCCAATAACCAAATTACAGCTTTTTCATTTTCATTAACAGCTAGATTGCCATGGTATAAGCAAAAATTACCGGAGCCAGCTTTACTCTTTATTTGAGACCAAGGAATAAAAACCGGAAGGAAATGAAGGTCTTGTGCGTGAAAACTAGTTTTATATAATGCTTCATCAGTTTTACTAACGGTCAAAAATGTAGCTGTTTGTGCCAGTTTTTTTTCATACTTTTTTAATAAAATCGATTCAACGAAGTAATACATTTTTCTGAAAATACCCGATTCTGCCGCATGAAGATTCTTATAATAACTATATTCAACATTATGTAACCGCACCAGCACTTTCCTGTTTTTCAGTTTCCCTTTAAACAGATGATAGGAACAATGTATGCCTTCTAATAATACTGGATAATTGTCTTTTTCTAGATTAGCCAACAGTTTGTCATCACAACGAGACAATACGATGTAAGGAATGGAATAGGGGAGAATTGACAGATTTTTCTTTCTAGGATAATAATCAACAGACTCACAATAACGGTTAAGCATAGCCTGTTCTGCACGTTTACTTGTATAACAATGCAGATGAATCTTGATGCCCAGCTGGTGAAGTGTTTTTATTTTGTAAAATAAATCCACAACGCCGCCAAAATCGGCAGGCCAGGGAACATCATGAGTGACAATATGGAGATGTTTATCCAAATATTTTCTTATAAAAAGCAATCAAAATTTTCTCTTCGTTTTGCCAGCAAAGTTCTTTTGTGGCGTTTTTACAATTTTCATGCAAAGACTTCCATTGTGATTCGTCCTCAAGAAGCTGGTTTACATGAGCCGCAATTGAAACAGGTTTAAGGTCGTCTATTAAAACAGCAATATCGTATTTTTTATTCAATTCGTGATAAAGAGGATAGTCTACACATATCTGAGGCGTTCCGGCATGTATATAATCAAAAAAACGATTGGCTAGGGAATAATAATTGCTTTTGGCTCCTTTCTCAAATAATGTAATGCCAATATAGGATCGGCTCGTAATTTCTTGTAGTTTATCCGGAGAAAGCATGCCTTTGAAAATGACTTTATCTTCAACTTGGTGAATACGACTTAATTCTTTAGCCTGTTGCATGAAGTTGCCATCACCACAGATGATGAGTTTGCTGTTGATCAATTTCATTGCAGGAATCAGTGTTTCAAAGCTTCTTCCTTCATTAACCGCACCTTGATATAAAATGAACCTATCTTTTGGTTGAGCAAATTTATTTTCATCCAATAGTGCAATACTTCTGATGACTTCAACATCTATTGCATATAATTTCTTGAATACTTCTGCAATGACGTGATTAACGGTATAGCAATGTTTAAACTTTGGAACTGCATATTTTTCAATACTTTTCCAGAGTTTATAAATTTTAGGCCTTGATGCAATCTCTTTCATTTCGCAAAACAGCTCGTGTGCATCGTAAATTCTTGGAATCCTTTTTAATGAAGAAATCCATAAACAAGGTATGATTGTATCTAGATCAATGGCGCAAATGCCGTCTGCTTTTGTAAACAATAAATAGAT
>CALPIT020000055.1 GCA_943323705.2 Streptomyces griseus | reverse complement strand
ATTTTGAGTTTTTCCGCTTTAATTTTTATGGTTTCATTTTCAAATTCTGTTTTAGTTGTGGGAATTCCTTTGGCGCCTTGATCTGGACTATCCATCGTTGACGCATAGCCGCTGTCGGTTTTGGAAACATTAAATACAACACGTAATTGCGTTCCTTGTATTTTTAAAACGCCCGACCATTGGCCGGTTATGTTTTGGGAGAAAAGATTATTGAGAACGAAACACAGAAAAAATAAAAGAGACGTTTTTTTCATTGTAGAAAATTTGATAACCACGAATTCACGAATTAGATTTATTTAATTACAAATATCGTTATGTTTTTGTAGGTTACTGTTGCTTAAATTTTTTTTAAGTCTCTCAGCAGTTTAGACAATTCTTTTTTTAGTTGTTTTTAGTACGTAAATGTTACCGGAACAATTTGTCCTGTGGGAGTTGAAATAGTTGTACTCGTTGATGAGGAAATTCCATTCTTTGTTTTTCGAACAATTACTGTTGTTTGCTCATTACCGCAAGCATCAATTTCTTGTTCAATAGTTGGCTGATTGGCTTCAATAAAACCACCACTTTCATACTGTCTTTCAAGTCCAACGCCACAGGTAGTAATTACAGAAAAACCATCACCAACCTGAAGTGGAACAAAGTTTTCCAATCTAATTTTTAATTTGCTTCGGCTAGCTAAAAAAATATTGGCAGTAATTGTCGTGTCTTTTCTAGAAAGCGGTCCTAGAAATTCAGCGGTTCGATAATTTTCATACCATGTTACAGGAAGAAATTTTAATTTGTTATAGCTGAAGTTTATCGATAAAACAGCCGATGTCATTTGACCATACTCTCTTTCCAAAAGGCCAAAATTTAAAGTATAAAATCCATTATTGTTTGTTGTACCTGTAGCAATTTTTCTTATGGTAGTTTGTCCAATACCGGATGGAGGGTGTATTTCAGCGTTTAATTCAATAGGGATATTGGGTATTTCTTCATTGTTCCCGGTAATGAAACGACCTTGAACAGTGGTACAAGAGTCGAAACAGGGCTTGTTAATTGTGCTTATTTCTGTTTTGGTGCAAGATCCAAACAAGATCATCACAGTCAGTATAGATAAAATGTTTTTCATTCTATTTAAATTGTATGGTAAACATAAAATAAAGGATATCCTATTTTGCATCTCATAGGTATATCGTTTTACCAGACAACACACTATATGATTTACCATTAAATTTAAAAAACAACATTGTTGAGCTTGGGTTATAGATTATTTTTTTATCAACAGAAAATTTCAAATTCTTAAAAGCATTTATGTAATCTACTAAGTCAATTTGTGAAGTGTAATGAATGAAGGAATTATTGGCAATCATTTTGAAAAAAGTATCGGTTTCATTCCATTTCTTTTGGTCACTTCCCATCTCCCAGGAATGACCCCAAACATCTAACAATGCCAGCTCTTTTGTTTTCAAAAAATCATTGATGGTTTGATAAAAACGAGTCAATTCTTTAGCATCATTTTCGGGGTTATTGGGTTCCCAATAAGCTTTAGCAAATTGATGTATTGTAGGATTCCATTTTAAGAAGTTTTCGGGTATTTTGAAATTATAGGAATCATCAACATTACGAGCATATTCAATTCCTAATCCTTTTATAGCATCAACTACTGCATCATTATTGTTACCAAAAGGATATGCCATTCCTCTAACTGGATAATTCATTAATCGTTCCAATTCTTTTCTGTCTTCAATAACTTCATAAACAATATCAATTTTAGATAAAGTTGTTAAACCAGGATGATTGAAAGTATGAACCGAAACTTCGTGACCTTTAAAAAGTTCTTTGATTTCATTTTTACTTAAATAATCATTCGTGCTAAGTTTATTTGAATTTAAATGGAAGGTTCCAATCAACTTATATTTATTCATCAGTTTAACTAGCTCTCTATCTTGAATCCCACCATCATCATAGCTCAATATCAATGCTTTTGTTTTTCCATTTGGGAAAAGCATTTCTATTGGAATACCAGTCTGAATGCTGCTTTCGTTAGTTTGGGCAAATGTGCTATTGTAGAAAAACACCAGTATTAATATTTTTATTATAGTCTGCATTAAAAATTATTGGGGGAAAATTACGTTTTTTTGGGGCAAACGTTTTCGGCATTTAAGAAGAATAAATATTTTATTATCAACGCCTCAATACTTAACAAATTTATCAGTAAACAATCTCCCAGTTTCAGTAACAACTTTTACAAAATAAATCCCGCTTTGTAAACTAGAAATGTCAATTGTTTTTTGTTTCGATGCTAAAATGAAACGGCCTCTAGAATCAAAGATTTCTATATTGCTAAATGATTCATTGATTTTTAGTGTGATTTCGTTTTGAGCAGGATTGGGAAACAAAATTCCCTCTGCTTTTACATTATTAACTACATCAACGGGTTTACTTTTAAATCTAAGTGCTGTAGCATCAAAACAATTTTGAGTGCTTCTCATCATATTTACGGCAAAGGCACCAGATTCGAATGATGTTGAAACAGACGAAGTTATAAGCCCGGTAACCAATGACACACCTACTATTTGATTTCCATTGCTAAAATAGTATGTCATGGCATTTGGATCAACAAACGCGCCACTAGATAAATTTCCTCCAGTTCCAATATTGTAAGGTGATAAAAAAGTCACCACGCCTGTATTGGGATTTATTTTTGAAAGCCTAAATGTTGTTGAATCGATAACATCAATATAATCCATGTAAAGGCTATCAAACACAGTAGAAACATAGTTTTGACGCGTTAAACCATAAATAGATTTGTCGATGCAACTGTACGCAATGTTTTCAAAAATTCCAAATGAAGGCAATAAAATGGGCGTCTCGCTAAATTTGGCGCCAGTGTATAAATCTATTCCAATCAAAGAATCAACAGCTGAATAGTAATATACCATTTGATAGGGATCTATAGAGTTGCCCGCCAAAGTATAAAGATTGCTATATGAAGTGTTTCCGATTAAAGTGTATTGTCCGGTTGCAGGATTTATGGAAGCAAAGCGAATTCGAGTGGAATCAAAAACTTCAATATTGGTCATTAACGAGCTATCAAAATAGCTGGAATAAAAATTTATGGGTATCATGCCATAAATTGTTGAGTCACTATTATTGAATCTAAAATTCTGAAAAGAAACAGAATTAGCAGCTCCAAAAACTGGAACATTGTTTATGATGTTACCAGAGTTGATATCAAAAGTTAAAAAATTAAAACCACTACCTATGTAATACCGATTTAAATAAGGGTCTATAGTTGCACCGGTAAGATTAATTCCAGAATTGTATTCTGAATTTCCTATGTTAGAAACCATTCCTGTTTCTGGATTTATACTTCCAAGCCTAATCGTTGCAGAATCAAACACTTCAATATTTTCCATAAAAGTGCTATCAAAATAGGCTGAAATATAGTTTTTCCTTACGATGCCAACATGTTGTGCATTGGCAATATTGAAAGCGAAAAGCAGGGCGATATATAATATGTATTTTTTCATTTTCAAAAATAAAGATACATCAAGGTATTTTACTTTCAAATTGAGTTAAAGGGTCTTTTAATTTATTCGTTATTTATTTTAATTATCCTTGATGTCAGTATCAATAGAAGTATTTGGCGATTGTTTTCTGAATAATTCTATATAACATCCTAATTGTAAAAAATCACGACCCACTTCATCGTTTATTTTGTAGTCGAACTGATGTAAATAACCGATTTGAATAGTTGTTGCTTTTGAGGGTTTGTAATTGAATGCAAATAAAAATCTGTTTCTCTCGAAGTAAGGTTCTTTGTCTGTAAAAAATATTTCATTACTTGCATTGACTTGAAAGGTTTTGTAATCATTTCGCTCCTTTCCAAATGGGTAAGAAACACCAAATCTGTATCGATAACGGTTACGGTAGCCGTTGCTTGTAAACCTAAACTCTGCTCGATAACGTTGTTCTATTTTTAACTTACCTAGTGATTGAAAAAGAATGATCTGAGGCCAAAGTCTAAATTCATCATTATTTTTTGGCAACACAAAATCCCCGCCTTCTTTATAAGTTTGGTAACTGCCCGCACCTAAAGTTAGCTTTACGTTCTTATGTACCTTGTAGTTAATACCAATCTTGTATTCGTAATAATGAAAGTTGTTGTAAAATTTTAATGAACGTAATTGTGCCTCACCAAATGCACTCCATTTTTTTGAATAGTTGTATTTCAAATTCAAAATGTTCCAACTACCCAATTCATAATTCTGAGCAAAACCATTTACAGATAGAACAAGTATAATTATTATTAATAAAATCTTTTTCATAAATTTTTTTCTCTGTTCAGTATGGTTTTGTCTATTCTTTAAAAAATAGATATGTATTGAATTGAGCAAAATTAATTTTTGTTAGACAATTACTCGACTTAAAAAGTAATTCAAAAATTATATTTATGATTGATGCAATTCCGATGTTGGGTGAAGATTTACTTTTCGATTACTTTCATACAAACCCTAAACCCGATATCAGCTGTTGGTTTTAAATAAGATTTCTCACTAGCTATCCTTACCAAGTAAGCGGGGTCGGCATAACTACCACCTTTTGCAATTCCTTTTTCTTCTATCATTTCGGCAACATTACCGCACATGTTATACATACCCAGTGTGCTAGGGTAAAAGGATTTTACAGGGCCAGATATTGATGCTCTATTATTTAAAGAAATAGAATCTGACGCTGGCCATTCGGTATAGATTTTTGTTGTAGAGTCAAAAACAAAAACAGTATGCTTGAAGTTACATAAGTATTGTTTTCTATTATTCTGCATAAAGCCACTTCCCCAAGTATACGCTTTAGTTGTATCTCCATTGTTTGCAGCAAAAATCCATTCATTATTACTTAACAATTTGAAAATTACTTTTTTGAATTTTCTCTTTGATTCCAAATTATATTTTTGAGTAAGCCATGAGCAATATTTATTTGCCATTTCATAGCTAACACCTACAACAGGGTAATCGTTGTAACTAGGGTGTTGGAAATAGTAATTTACAAAGGGTTCGTTGTATGTAATTTTTTCTCTCCAACAGGTTGTATCTGGCAAACAAAACTTATAATCTTCGTAATTATTTGAGTTGTTTAAATCGGTTAAAAATGATCTATAATCAAGATTTGAAACTTCATATTTACATACATATAAGTCTGTCTTTACTTTTAGATAATCGTGGTTTATTTTATGTAAAGCAAATTCATTGTTTTCTTTGTTTAAAAAAGAAACTAAAAGTATCAATAAAGCAATGATGGATAATTTTTGCATGATTATGGGTTTTACCGGCTTTAATTTTTTTCTAACGGTTAGCAACAGTGCTAATCCATTAATATCGGTGCTATTGGTAACTAGGGTTTCTTTTCATACCATAATAATGCTGAATTTATTTTCCTAAAAGCATAATTAAAATAGTTGAGATACCTAAGAGGGTAGAATAGATATAAAGTGATCTGATGTTTACCTTTTCTCTTAGCAACAATATCATAGAAATTATGGGTAGTACAAATAACATTGCTAGAACTGGAAGCCAAAGAATCTCAAATATGGCACCAACTAAAGCAAAGCTATATACATTTATTACTTGTCCCAACCACCAATAGCCCGAGACAATGATGCTCAAGACAAAAACTAGTTTACTTGTGCTTGAATTTTTAAATGGAATTGAATTTTCTTTCATAAAATTTTAAATAAACGTATTGGTTTGTTTTAATTACCATACATGATTAATCCATTCAGATTTTGATTGTATAAATATATAAAACCCACCTTATTATCAGCAATATTAGTCTGTTATAATTATTTTCTCTACTCCGATGATTTTGTTTTCTTCTGTCAGTCTAATGAAATAGATTCCGCTTGGAAGGTTATCACGTGATAAAAAAACCGTCTGCCCCGAAATATTATTAATTTGTTTTAGGGTTTGTCCGTATGAGTTGTAAATGGTAAGGGTTGCATTTTTAAGATTGTCAATAGTCTTTATAGTTGTCGAGGAAATGAAAGGATTTGGGAAGACAGAAATTATTTTCTTGATTGAATCTTCTATAACACCTGTGCTGTTTTTCCCCGACAGAATGCAAGCATTAGGAGTGCTCTCGTAGGCGTAATCTTTTATGGTGAAAGATGCGGACGATGCAAGTAGATCTAAGCGCGCCCAACCATAATATGTGTTCGTTCCCACCATTAGTTTTAGTGCTAAATATTTATTTGTTTCTCCTACCCAGTAACCCGTGCTTGTTCCCCAAGCCATTGTACCAGGGTTGTTAGCACCATACCAAGTTGCGAATGTGTCACAAATATTATAAGATGCAGCTAGCGCCCATGGCAAATGTTCACCACCAACAAAATTCCCTGAATAAGCATTGTCATTTTGAGGTTTACACATCAACTTGTCAGCCAAATCAAATTGAATTAAAAAATCAACAATACTGTCATTATTTAAATCTAAAGGATAGGTGGCATTGGGAGTCGCGTCGGGTATATCAGTATATATAATTTGTGAGTATAGTTTACTATTGAAAAAAAACAATACCAATAAGCAGAATAAGAACCTCGCTTTTTTAAAATATAAAACTCGTGTTTTCACTTTTGACAAGTTGTAATTATGATGCTATCTCTGCACATTTAAATGTAAAGGTAATATTGTTGTGTTGGTATTTTAGGATTCGATATAACGGTATGGCGACACTAGCGATTTACATCCCAATCTGTCTACCTACATTTCTCACAATCAATACGACTAAAACTCCACAATAAACCCAATGGTTGGCGTAAATTGTGCCTCATCATTTTTTAGCAATACAGGTATAGCATTGCTACCATTTGCTTTAATGGGTAAGCCGTCGGTGGTGGCAAACGCAGTATTGTCGGCGGTTCTTTTGAATGTATATGATGGCACGGCAACGCTTTTGGCTGCATACCAATTGGTAATGTCTAAAAATAAATCAAAAGTTGTTTTTTTAAAATTCCATTTCTTATCAATGCGAATATCGCTTCCGTTGAAGCCGTTTGTACGAATGGTATTTAGTTGCGTATAGTCCAAAATTCCTTGCCCTTGCGAAAGATAATTGATTCTTGATTCAGCTTCATCATAAGGCGTATATGGAGCACCGCCTTGGTAACGGAATTTTAAACCTATCTCCCAATTGCGTGGGAGTTTGTATCCAAAAGTAGTGCTTAACAAATGCTCATTATCCCAACTGCTGGGTCTTAAAATATTATTGGCGCCGCTGTATTGGCTTTTGTAAAAGGTATAAGATAATATACCAAAGAAACGGTTGGTTAGTTTCTTTTGTGCAAAAAACTCAACACCATAAGTATTGCCTTTGCCATTGGTTATTACTGCTTCGTTGCCCAATACATTAAAATCGCTGCCGAGGTTGGCCAACGAAATACCATTGCGAATGGATACCGGTACATTGTTGTATTTTTTATAAAAACCTTCTAGCGTAAATCGTAATCCATCGTTGGGTAAGTATTCAATGCCGGCTACGTAATGATCGCTTTTTTGGTACTTGCTGTTTTTGTTTACCAAGTTATTGTTGTTGTCGGCAAAACCTAAAATGGTGTAAGATGGCAATTTGTAATAGCTGCCTATGGACGCGTTGGCCGTCCATTTATCGGCTAGCACATAACTGAATGAAATGCGTGGAGAAAGCGTTTGCAATGGATTGTTTCCGTCGGTTGTAAAACTGTTCATATCGGTACGCAAACCGCCACTTACTCCTAAACGATTATCAAAAAAACGTTTGCTGATTTGTGCAAAAGCTCCGTACTTTAAAAAATTATTCAATGGGCTTTTAAAATTTACCGAAACATTGGGTTGAATAATAACACCATTATCGTCTCTTAATTCTTTTCTCAACACAGTAAATGTTTCATTGGTGTATTCTACCAACTGCAGCATTCCGCCATAATTAATTTTCCAACCGTTTCTATTTTTATTTACATCTATCCGTAATTTATTTTCTGCTTCAGTGGAGTTGATGGATAATATTTGTTGCGAAGGCAATTGGAGTTTGTTGTCTTCAAATTGTTTAATATTATTTTTAAACCAATTGCGGCTAAGGGCAAAGTTTACAAAACCATTATTAACCAATCTTTTTAAGGTAACACCTGCTGTATAGGTTTTTTGATTGATGAGTGGCGACGAATTGATGATGTATAATTTTTCCGGAGTAGCACTCTTTATTTCAGCAAATTGAAACTCATCTATTGCGCCTATGCCCATAAAAGAAAGTGTTGTTTTTTTATCGATTTGATGTGTAATTTTTGTTTGAAAATCCCAGTAGTTGGGGCGTATCGGCAAATCAATTAAAGAGAAAAGTAATTGCAGATACGAACGCCTTGCTGACGCCAAAAAAGTTGTTTTTTTATTTTTGGATAAAGGACCTTCAAGTGTTGTTGACAACTCACTAGCACTTAATCTTACATTGCCTTGTAAATTATTGGGATTACCATTTTTTTGTTTGAACTGAAATACAGAACTCAATGCATTGTCGTAACGGGCATCAAAAGCCGATGAACTTAATTTTACATCTTCAATAAATGAAACATTTAAAATGCCTTGTGGTCCACCAGAACTTCCTTGCGTTTGAAAGTGATTGATTACAGGCACCTCAATGCCATCTAAATAAAAAACATTTTCATTGGGGCCACCGCCACGAATAATAATATCGTTTCTAAATCCACCACCACCAACGCCGCCACCTACACCGGGCAAACTTTGAATGACTTTGCTAATATCAAAATTGCCACCTGGATTGGCTTTTATTTCTTCGGTTGTTAATCGTTGCACACTTAATGGTGTTTCTAAAGTGGCAGCCCTTGCCGTACGTTTATTCGATTTAATGACTACTTCTTTCAATACACTTTCGGTAGGTTCTAACTCAATGTTTATGAAATTTTCGTTTCCTGAGTTTATAATAATGTTATATAGCTTCTCTGATTTGTAGCCAATGCTTGTAAAAGTGATATTGTATGTTTTTAGAGCTATCCCCGTAATTCTGAAAACGCCACTTGAATCTGCAACAGCACCTTTTGTGGTTCCTTCTAAAATTACATTGGTATTGAGCAAGGGTTTTTGGGTTAACTTATCAATTACTTTACCCGAAATACTTCCGCTGTTTTGGGTGAAAGCATGTTGTGTAAAAAAAGCAAGCGATAGTGTAAGAATACCAATGAGTTTATTCATAAAAAGACGATTCGTGTTTAATTTATAATGGGGCGAATATATTTATTTATATTTTGCTTGTGTCAAAGATAATATAGCAAGCTTCTTGTAGCAGACAATTCAAAAAAGTATCATTTAATGAATGCTACATAATCCACTTCAAGAGAAAAGGGACCTTCCTTTTTTTCATAAGTCATTATTCCCATTCTAACTATATTTTTTAGACTTTTTGAATCCATCATATTTCCTGTTGGTTCACCAATTACAATTTCTTGAAAATCTTTAAAATAAATAATCACCTCTTCCCATGTATCATCCTTCTTTGCAGAAAACTCATGTTTATAATTTGGCCGTGTCCAGTTTTGATTATCTTCTAAAGTAAAAGCAAACTTTTGATTGTTAGATCTAAACTTAATTTTAATACCCATGTATGTAGATAAGTCAAAACTTTTATATTTTGTTTTTATAGATGAAAAACCTCCATAATTATCTAAGGAAATATTTCCGGATAATAAAACAGAATTAATGTTGTATTCAATTTTAGATTTTGTAACTCCTCCCATTACATTATCCGAAAGTAAAACCCATTCTTGATTTTTTTCGGCCAAATTACCGAAATCAATAAGTGATGACTGTCCGAATGATTTCAGGGATGAAATGGCTAATAATAAGTAAATTAAATTTTTCATGTTTTAATTTTAAAATTTTAAATTATTCTTGGTTTAAATGGAATCTCTAACTCTACTAGTCATGTGTATTTATTTGAGTCGTTTTCGGATTATTATGTCCTGGCAACTCTTGAATATATCTCAAGTTTGTTCCGGCTTCTAACAAATGTGTGGCAAAGCTATGACCCAACATTTGTGAATTAATGATTCTTGAAACTGAGCCAAAAATTGGAGGATTCAATATGTATTTACATCATCAATAATCAATCAATTGCTCTACCATCTCCGGCATTTCTCTCCATCCGTATTGTTGGTTTCGCAATTGAGGTTCAAAACCTGCTTCTAGTATGGCTTCCTGAATGGTTTTACTGGTAAAGCGATGAGGAGCTCCTGCAGCACTCACTACATTTTCTTCAATCATAATGCTGCCGAAATCATTGGCGCCAGCATTCAAACACAATTGAGCGATTTGCTTGCCAACCGTTAGCCAACTGGCTTGTATATTTTTTACATTTGGCAACATAATCCTGCTCATCGCAATCATGCGGATATATTCTTCGGGTGTGGTTAAGTTATGTACACCACGGATTCTGGTGAGTAAGGTATCTACATCTTGAAAAGTCCATGGAATAAACGCCAGAAAGCCTTTTGCCTCTTCGGGTTTGCGACTTTGCACTTCTCTGATTTTTACTAGATGTTCAAATCTTTCTGTGATGGTTTCTACGTGACCAAACATCATGGTGGCAGAAGTGGTGATGTTTAATTTATGGCACTCATGCATAATGTCGAGCCATTCCTGCGAACCACATTTACCCTTGCTGATTAAGCGTCTAACCCTGTCGGTAAGTATTTCAGCTCCTGCTCCTGGCAGACTGTCCATGCCCGCTTCTTTCAATGCCAACAATACTTCTTGATGTGTACTTTTTTCCAGCTTGGTGATATGGGCGATTTCCGGCGGCCCGAGTGTGTGTAATTTGATATTGGGATACAACGATTTAAGCTGCTTGAATAAATCAACATAAAAATTTAATCCCAATTCCGGATGATGTCCGCCTTGCAGCAACAACTGATCACCACCATATTTGATCGTTTCTTCTATTTTTTGTTTATAGGTTTCAATATCAGTGATATAAGTATCAGCATGTCCGGGAATTCTATAAAAATTACAAAACTTACAATTGGCAATGCAAACATTGGTAGTGTTAACATTCCTATCTATTTGCCAGGTAACTTTTCCATGAGGGACTTGTTTTTTTCTAAGTTCATTGGCCACAAACATCAATGCAGTCAAATTTGCGTTTTCAAAAAGAAAAACACCTTCTTCTACACTAAGGAATTCGAAATTGAGCGCTTTGGCGAGTAAATCGTTGCTATTCATTATGGGATTTTAATGGAAAACAAAATTACGGGCAAAAGGTTGATTGTTTTTTTTTGTTCTTTGTTTAAAAGGTTCGTTCTATTGGTTCAAAAGGTTTAATGAGTTCAAAAGTTCAAAAGGTTTGTTATTAACCTACCTCTTTTCAAAATTTGCCGCCAATTTATTATTTAGAATTATTCTTTATCTTGATTAGATCGACTTTGATTTTTCATTCTTATTTTATTTTAGCCCACCGTTTTAACGGTGGGCGGAATATCCGTGAATTTTTTGAAAATACATCATGAAAACCCACCGTTAAAACGGTGGGCTAAAATAAAATAATATAACCTGCAATTAATTGGTCATTTGCTCCCCAAAAAATGATTAAATGATCGAAAGTTTGTGGTGAAAAAATCCCTTTTCATGTTAACCCACCGTTTCAACGGTGGGCTAAAAAAAAATAATATAGGCTAAAATTAATTGGTCATTTGCTTCCAAAAAAATGATTAAATCATAGAATAAATGCTTTAAAAAAAATTGCTTTAATTTAAATCAACAATTTAATGGTCGGCTTTTAGTGCCATTGAACCTCTTGAACTCATTGAACCTTTGAAACCTCTCCAACCTTTTCCCAAAACAAACCTACCTTTGCCCCATGATTCAGTTTGACAGATTTACACTAGAAAACGGACTTCGCGTGCTGGTTCATGAAGATAAAAGTACGCCCATGGCAGTGCTGAATGTTTTGTATGATGTAGGCGCAAAGGACGAAAATCCCGAAAAAACAGGATTTGCACATTTGTTTGAACACCTGATGTTTGGTGGCAGCATCAATATTCCCAGTTATGATGAGCCTTTGCAAGTGGCAGGTGGCGAAAACAATGCGTTTACTACAAATGACCTGACCAATTATTATTGTCAGTTGCCGGCAGAAAATATAGAAACTGCTTTTTGGCTGGAAAGCGATAGAATGCTAAGTCTAGCTTTCAGTAAAAAAAGTTTGGAAGTACAACGCAAAGTCGTTTGTGAGGAATTTAAAGAACATTATATCAATAAGCCATACGGAGATGTTTGGCACAAGATGCGTGAGCTCGCATACACCACACATCCGTATAAGTGGATGACCATCGGCGCTTCATTAAAACACGT
>CALPIT020000054.1 GCA_943323705.2 Streptomyces griseus | reverse complement strand
ATCACCAAAGAAACAATACTCATCAGTTTAATTAAAATGTTCATTGAAGGACCTGAAGTATCTTTAAATGGATCTCCAACAGTATCTCCGGTAACAGAAGCTTTGTGTGGTTCTGATTTTTTGTAGAACATTTCGCCGTTGATTTCAACACCTTTTTCAAAAGATTTTTTAGCATTGTCCCAAGCACCACCAGCATTGTTTTGGAACATTCCCATCAATACACCACTTACAGTTGCACCAGCAAGGAAACCACCCAAAGCTTCTGCGCCTAAACCTGGCATAAAGCCGATAATTAGAGGAGAAACGATTGCGATAGCACCAGGCAACATCATTTTTTTGATGGATGCTTGAGTTGAAATAGCCACACATTTATCGTATTCAGGTTTTCCTGTTCCTTCCATAATACCAGGAATGGTTCTGAACTGGCGACGAACTTCTTCCACCATAGCCATTGCGGCTTGTCCAACTGCTGTGATACAAAGTGAAGAGAAAATAAATGGAATCATACCACCTACAAATAAACAAGCCAATACATTCGCTTTATATATATCAATTCCGGTTATCCCTGCAACACCCACAAAAGCAGCAAACAAAGCCAAAGCCGTTAATGCAGCAGAAGCGATAGCGAATCCTTTTCCAGAAGCAGCTGTTGTATTTCCTACCGCATCCAAAACGTCTGTTTTTTCACGAACGTCAGAAGGCAATTCACTCATTTCTGCGATACCACCAGCATTATCAGCAATCGGACCAAAAGCATCGATGGCCAATTGCATAGCTGTTGTAGCCATCATACCTGCGGCAGCGATTGCCACACCGTATAATCCTGCACATTCGTAAGAACCCCAAATACCACCTGCTAAAACAAGAATTGGTAAGAATGTCGATTCCATACCGATAGCCAAACCACCGATAACATTGGTAGCGTGTCCTGTAGAAGATTGCTTAATGATAGAGAGCACTGGACGTTTGCCCATGGCTGTATAATATTCAGTGATGATACTCATTAATGCACCAACTGCCAATCCAACGGCAATGGCACCCATTACACCCCATTTGGTAAAAGGAATGCCTCTTAATTCCATTTGCTCTGGCAATAACCAGTTTACTAAAAAACCTGCAGCAATGGCAGTTAAAACCATAGAACCCCAGTTGCCCATATTTAAAGCTTTCTGAACTGTAGCAGTATTGATTCCTGCATTTTCACTGATTCTTACAAATAAAGTTCCGATGATAGAAAAGATAATACCAACACCTGCAATAAGCATTGGCAAAATGATAGGAGAGAAACCATTTAAAGAATCTGTTCCACCTATTATTACAGTTTGTTGACCTAATACGATGGTAGCTAAAACGGTAGCCACATAAGAACCGAACAAATCAGCACCCATCCCAGCAACGTCGCCCACATTATCACCTACGTTATCAGCGATGGTAGCTGGATTTCTTGGATCATCTTCAGGAATACCTGCTTCCACTTTTCCTACTAAGTCAGCACCTACGTCAGCGGCTTTTGTATAAATACCTCCACCCACACGGGCAAACAATGCAATCGATTCCGCACCTAAAGAAAAACCGGTTAATATTTCGATGGTTTTAACCATTTCCTCAGAGTTCATCGCTGCATCTGGAGCGAAAAAATGTTTCAACACGATGTATAATCCGCCTAATCCCAAAACAGCTAATCCCGCAACACCAACACCCATAACTGCACCACCTGTAAAGGAAACGTTCAATGCTTTACTTAAACTTGTTCTTGCAGCCTGAGCTGTACGAACATTGGCTTTGGTGGCAGCCTTCATTCCTATGTAACCAGCAGTAGCACTGAGTACGGCTCCTAATACAAATGCAAGAGCAATACTCCAATGAGAATTTGGATTTGCACTCGACATCACTGCTAAAAGTATGGCAACAATTACAACGAAATAACCAAGAACTTTCCATTCTGCTCTCAAAAAAGCCATAGCACCTTCAGCAATATAATTACTGATTTCTTTCATTCTGGGGGTACCGGCATCTTGTTTGGCCACCCAGTTAAATTTAATCAGGGTATATATTAAACCAATAATACCCATTGCAGGGACAACATAAATCAGATTTTCCATCATAATAGTTTGACTTTTTTGGTCGGCAAAAATAGGAAAAATCAACTGAAAATAGGAAAAACAGCGCTCCTAAATTAGAATATTGATAAAGAAAAGGCCATTTGTTTAAGAAAAAGCTACTCTGGCTTTAAATCGTAGAATATTTTAATCAGATTATTCTGATCCAAATCGGTTTCAATGTAGAATGATTTTCGTTTTTTTCCGTCGATAATTTCAATAACGGAGGTATTCGGAATAATTGAACCTAGGTTTTCAGCTACGAAAGTAATCACATTGGGGCCGGGTGTTAATGTAACGGTGATGAATTGAGGCTTTTTCAACACCGGAAAATTTTTGGTTATCCACTTGTCATTGATACTAATCGAAATGGTATCACCATCTTCTACAGCATCATCCCAGATCGCAAATGTAATTTGCTGAGATTTGGCAACGATGCTGCCTATGATTTTTCCGGGTCTGTTGAGTGAAGTCGACAAACTTTTATTTTTACCCTGAGGAATGGAATTGATTTTGTTGTTGAGTGCATCCTCAGAATAGCTGTCAAAGCGAGTGACACTGCTTTCATCGAATTGAACAAATACTTTCAATATAATAAAAGTAGCAGCAGTATTTTGGGCTTCTCTGAAATCTAGGCTTTTATTGAGGTTGTCAAATTGAATTTCAACTGTAGCGTTTGAATAAGCGTTTTTTCCAAAATCATCGGTATAAAAAACAATGATGTTCAAGCCCGTATCTAATTGAAAATCTTCATTATCTCTACTTTTTTTAGAATCAATCTGGTCAACGATATTGTTGTTGTTGATTTTTAATGAAATGATATCTGAAGTTTTGTTGCTTGAAAATTTTGCCGATCCGAATTTGTTTTTTGTAAATAAGGTATCGATGATTCCAAAATAAGATGGCGATATTTTAGGCTGAAGTATTTTATAAGTGCTGCTGTCTGACCATGGTTGAGTATTGACTTTTTTCAAAATGATTTCTCCATTTTCCAATAATGAAAATAGTTGCTCAGCAAGCACCGTATAGTTTTTTGAGAAATTCTTCAACTCAGGCATTTTCAACCCATTATTTTTCTTCGAATTATTTGAAATCCTGTTGAGCTCCAATGAGGAAATTCCTTTGCTGTCTTTACCATAGTCAAGTGTGCCATTGAAAAGCGAAACCTGATTGCCAAGGCTGAATGGTTTTTCTGCAACAGCAAATTTTTGTGTACTAATAGCCAGTTGACGCATATTCTTTTTTACGAGCAATAACTGATAAGTCGCATCAAAACTATCCAATGAAATTTTTAATTGAGCAGGGTACAAAATGCTTTTTTCAGGATTCCCAACTTCCAATAAAATATTGATTCCTGTTTTTGAATTTTCCTGATTGATATGTGCAGACCATTTACCTACATAAATTTCCTGAGCATACAAATGGCTTATGAAAAAAATGAGAGCAGAAAATAAAGAAAATTGTTTCATGTGGTAAATAATTAAAGGTAATCAAATACGTTATTTTCTCAGGTCCACATTATAAATTTACTCAAATAATTCCAGTTTGTTTTTAGGTCTTCTTTCGTCCTGCCATTTGAAATTTTTCAAAAATTGTACAGCAGCCGGAATTTGATTTATCGGATATAAAGTTCCATCCACATCATTGATATATTTTATTCTGTTGATTTCTTTGTTGGTGAATATGATGTCGATGACATCGCCTTTGCTCCGGTTCATACCGATATAAGCGCTATCATTATCTTGGGGATAAAAAATACTTTCAGCAGGTGAACCTTTTGTACGGATGTAATCTATATTGCCATCTTTAAAAAATCCATTCAAAGTTTTTCCGGCCATCTGATTAAAAAGACCATCGCTGGTTTTATTAATTACCATCGCATTAAAAAACACATACAGCTGTTTTGCTTTTTGATTTTCTGTTTTCAAATAAATAGTGTCTCCAGTGAGTTGCGTGTTGTTGTTCCAGCAAATGGGATTACCAAATAATTTGAATGCCGAATCAACAGTAGAGTAGTGCAGACTATCGCTCACTGCTTGTAATGAATCATTGAAAATTCTCACATGGTGAAAGCCTATGAAATAACGAACCGTGTCTTGCGAATGCTTGTTGACATCAATGGCTAAGGGATGCTGTAATGTGTCGTTTGATGTGTGTATTTTTTTTTCTGTACTGTCTTTAATTCTTCTGCCCGAAAAAAGAGTGTCTGCAGCAATGTAGGTGCTGTCATTATCTTGATATAAAATCATCACAGGTTTTCTAGTGGCTAAAAAACTACTGTTCTTTTTATCAATATGAATTTCGTTTCCCAAAACGATAATATTGTTCGTGCTGTCTACAAATTTACCATTACCATCAATTTGTATCATGTCGTTTTTTTCATCTATAGCAATTTTGTTGCCGCTGATGTATCGGGTGCTGTCTCTAAATATAGTCTTGTCTAAAAAAACAGCTTCGCCGGTTTCAAGGTTGTAGTTTCCCGACTTCGTGTCAACGACACCGTTATCAGAAACGATATGAGTGGGAGAAATGAAGTAAGCATTTTTAAAGGCAGTGTTGTAACGCAAACTATCCGCAGTCATTTTATACTTAGGATCTGTAAGATGTACATTCCTTTTGAAAAAAGCATCTTTTGTGTCTGAATAATAAACGCCTTCTTCACTTGATAAAGTGGTTTTTTCATTCACTACTTTCCCTCCATTTTTGTAAGTGGCAATTCCTGTTTTAAGATTGTATTCAAGGTTGTTTGTAGTTAGTTTGGCTCTACCATCTGTTAGTCTTACATCGTTTGAAAGGTAGGCCATCTGCTCATTGCCAACATACTTCAAATACTGAGCGTATGTATTTACTGTATCGGCATCATTGATATGTACATTTCCAAAAACTTCGGCTATACCTAATGCCTTGTCGAGTACAATACTATCGCCCTCAAGTATGGTATTGCCTTGTCTTACTTTGGCATTACCTGCTAAGGTTTGAAAAACAGTTCCGTTGCCAAGTGTAATTTGTCTGAGATTTTTGGCACTGATGATTTCAATGGTTCTGATGGTATCTGTTGGTGCTATTGAAATTTGTTTTACCTGTGCATGTAATGAAGAACTAAAAAATAAAGTCAATGCGATAAAAAAAATGAGTACCTGTTGTAATGTGTATTTGTATGATGGTTCAGTTTGATTCATTGAGTGGGTTGCCGGATGAGTATACTGGCTGTTATTATTTATTTATATATGGCGCATTTAAAGTATCGGGTAATGGAGTTTGAAGTGGTGCTTCTTTTTCTTTTTTTCCAAACATCGAAACGGATACATATCGCTTTGGATGAACCCTGATATCATCAAGTAAAACATTGATTTTATTAGCAGTGGCATTTAGGTTTTTGTATAATGAAGGATCGTTCATCAATAAGCCAACAGAACCTTCTTTACTGTTTAGTTTTTCTACAGTTTGTTTCAATGAATTGATGGTCAATTGTAAAGAGGTTAATGTTTTTTCCAGATCTAGTTCAGATAGGTGTGTGGCAGTAGTATTTAAACTGTTGAGTATGCTGTCAATTTTTTTATTGTTGGCGTTTAGGTTCCCGGTGAATTTTTCTGCGTTAGTTAGTGTATTGGTAAGTGGACCTTTTTTATCAAGCAACATTTGAAGAGAAGCCGTTGCATTATTCAGGTTTTCTAATGAAGATGAAATGTTTTTCTTGTTGTTGTTGTCAAATAAACTATTCACATTGTTAAGTAAAGAATCTATAGAATGTACAGATTTATTTACAGCAGAAAGTATGGGATCTACTTTGCTGTTAATCATTCCCTCCAGAAAACCTTCACTTGTTGAAGTAAGAACCGTATCGCCATTTTTTAGATAAGTATTATTGTCGCCAAGCTTAATTTCCATTTTAGTTACCGTTAATGGATTAGGAGTGATGCTGGCTAAAGAGTTTGAAGGGATGTTGATGTCTTTTTGAATTGAAATAACAACAAGGATTTCTTTCAAGTTTTTATCATTTGAAATGTCACTCACGATACCAACTTGAAGTCCGTTTATGATAACGGGATTAGAAGTTGTGAGTCCTTGAATATTGCTGTATTTCGCATAAATGGTCATGGTATCTGAAAATAATTTTTTTCCTTTCAGAAAATTAAAACCCAATACAAGAAGAGTAATCACAATAACTCCCAGTACACCAACTTTTGTTTCGTTTGTTAATTTCACTTTGATTATTTATTTATAAGCACAATTTATTTTCCTGTGCCGGTTCCAGTTGAATGATTTGCGTTTTCAATTTGATTTTTATAGCGAATCACTGCGGCTGTAATGGTTTCAGCGAGTTCTTGTTGTCCTTTGTCGCTATTCAAGTATTTTTCATCTTCCGGATTGTTGATGAATCCTGTTTCAATAAGTATAGCAGGCATATTTGTTGCTTGAAGTACCCATATTCCTTTTTGTCTTTGGTTGACACCCAACGCCGGTCTGCTGGTTTTGTCTACTTCTTCATTTACTAAAGTTGCCAATCTATCACTTTTTTCCTGATAACGCTTTGCATAAATTTGAGCGATTGCACGACCTTCTGGTGTATTGAAATCAAAATTATTTAAGGTTGAGTCTGCACCTGATTCAATTTCATATTCATTTTCATTTTGACCTTCTTCTTTCATAATAGCTTTTAGCTTGTCACTGGTTTTGTGAGCAGCGAATATCCATACACTTGTCCCATTTCTTTCAAGAGGTAATTTGTAATATTCATACACAGGTTCAACTGCTTTATAAGGAGTAGAGATTTTTTTCTTCTTTTTGCCTTTTCCTTTATATGTTACTTTATATCGGGTAACTGTTCTGGTACCGGTTTGTCTTCTTCCTGTTTTTAAAGGGCCGGAGTCGGCGTGAATGCAAATAAAAAGGTCGCCTTTGTTATTATTGGCAATATTGGCTTTTTCAGTCGGATCTTGGTAAATATCTGTAGTTCTGGTAGGAATGATATTTAATTCTGGAAGTTGTTTTTTTAATTCATCAACTAATTTTAAAGAAATTCCCAACGTAACGTCTTTTTCATTGGATCTGAGAGAATGTTCGTATTGTCCAACGGCACCAAAGTCATTACCGCCATGACCGGCATCCACAATGATGGTTTTTAATTTTTTGGGTTGTTGTGCGAAATTGTTGAGTGGGGCGGATAAAATGCAGCCGAAGCATATACAAATCAGTAGTCTTTTCATATACATGTATGGCATTGGTTTTTATATAGAGGAATGAATTTGTAAAATATTCACAAACACATTATTTTAATATGGTTATTTTTGTTGCTCATTTATATGAAGCAACTTCACAAAGGTAAGGCAAAAAGTATATTATTGGGGCTACAGACATTAATACTCGTACTGTTTGCCTGCACTCTTTATGCCGGTGAAACTCGGTTTCTTTTTACTGAGGAATCCAAGACTTTCAATCCCTTTTGCAAAAACGAAAATAAAGTTTTATTGATAGAGGTTTGGGCCCAAAACGTTAAATCTGATACCATTCCCGAGAAAATAATTGAAAAAGATTCAGTTGTAAAAAAGAAAGATACCCTCATCGTGGCGTCCAATGACACACTTCAATTCAGGAAATCTAAGGATAGTTTAGCGGCTCCAGTAAGTTACCATGCGGACGATTCTATGGTATTTGATATACCTGAAAAGAAATTGTATTTATATGGTAAAACATCAAAAGTGAAGTATGTTGATAATGATTTATCGGCTCCTTTCATTCAATTCGACCAACAGACGAATCTCGTAATGGCCTATTTGGAGAAAGATTCAGCAGGAAAAGTAATTTCTTATCCTACTTTCAAACAAGCCGATTTTAAATCCATCAGCGACACGATATTTTTCAATATGAAGACGGGAAAAGGTCTTACCAAAGGCACTTATACCCAACAAGGCGAAATGTTTGTCTATGGTGAAAAAATCAAAAAAGCGGAAGACAATGTTTTTTACGCTTTACATGGCAGGTTTACCAGTTGTAATTTAGATACCCCACATTTTGCTTTTGTAAGTAGTAAAGTAAAACTGATTAATAAGAAAATGGCGTTTACGGGTCCAGTGCATCCCGAAATGGAAGGTGTTCCTTTACCCATTGTTTTACCTTTTGGTATTTATCCACTCACACAAGGCCGACATTCGGGTTTCATCGCGCCTAATTTTACAGCTAACCAGCAACTAGGATTTGCCATGGAAGGTATTGGGTATTATAAAATTTTGAGCGATAATTGGGATGTCATTACTAGAGGTACACTTTATTCTTATGGTGGCTGGACTTTCAGTCTGAATCCCAGGTATTTCAAAAAGTATCGTTATCAAGGGAATTTCTCATTAGATCTACAAAGATTTAAAACAGGATTTAAAGGCGACCCAGATTATAATTCTTCTAAAACGTTCAACATTCGCTGGACACATAGTGTTGATTCCAAAGCCAGACCAGGCGTTACTTTCAGTGCCAATGTAAATGCAGGTAGCAGTAAGTTTAATGGTCAGGTGCCGAATAGCCCTACCAGAAATTTCACCAACCAGATGTCCTCTTCTATTACCTATTCAAAGTCTTGGAAAAACAGGCCTTACAACTTTTCAATGAGTGCCAATCATGATCAGAATACCGTTTCCAGATTGATTAATTTACGTTTTCCTGATGCCAACTTCAATTTAAATACGTTATATCCATTCAGAAGAAAAGAAGTAATTGGGGATTACAAATGGTACGAAAATATCGGAGTGGCCTTGAACACCAATGCAAGAAGTCTTTCTTCATTTTATGATACCGCAAAAAATATTTCGACACAGCTTGCAGATAATTTCAAATGGGGAGCCAGTCATAATGTACCCATCAATTTATCGTTGCCATCTTTAGGACCTTTGCAGATTTCTCCTTCTGTAAGTTATCAGGAAAAATGGTATCATGAAAAATTCATTCGTCAATGGAATGATGCAGATAAAAAAGTAGATACCGTTATTAAAAATGGCTTTTATTCAGCAAGAGATATGAGCTTTGGCATAGGAATGACTACAAGGATTTTTGGAATGTTTGGCTTTAATAAAAGCAGCAAGGTGCAAGCTATTCGTCATGAAATCAGACCAACCATTGCCGCTAGTTACAAGCCCAATATGAATGCTTCCAGTTATTATTCAACTCAGGTTGATACTTCGGGTAGGATTGGCCGTTATAGTTATTATGAAAGGAGTGTATTTGGCTCTTTTTCTGAAGGAAGATTTGGCGGTTTAAGTTTTGGTATTGACAATGTGATGCAGATGAAAGTTAAGAATACTAAGGACACTGCTGCAGGTACAAAAAAAGTTTCCATACTTGATGGTTTGAGTATCAATGGAAGTTATAATTTTCTAGCAGATTCATTTAAGCTAAGTAATTTATCATTGTCTGCTAGAAGCAATCTCTTTGAAAAAATAAACATTACTGCCAATGCGCAATTTGATCCTTATCAGTTAGATGCACAGGGAAAGAGAATTGACAAGTTAATATGGGGTCAGAAGCCGGTTTCATTGGGAAGGTTAACGAGTGGAGGCATCTCCATGCAAAGTCGTTTTAGTGGCGGTGATAAATCCGGAAAGAAAACCAATCAATTCCAAAACAACAGGTCTCAAAATATGAACGGCATGCAGATGGATGAATACCAGCAAGAAGCGGCCTACATGACTAATAATCCCAATGAATTTGTAGATTTTTCTTCACCTTGGTCCGTTGACGTTTCGTATTCTTTGAGATTTTCAAGATTACCTTCTTTCAATAGCCCAGGTTCTTTTGTCACCAATTTTAATCAAGATTTCAATTGGAATGGTGACATTAGTTTGACACCCAAATGGAAAGTAGGATTGTCCGGCTCTTACAATATCACTCAAAAAGAGTTGGGTTTGTTATCAATTAATTTATCTAGAGATTTACATTGCTGGCAGATGAATATCAATATGTCGCCTGTAGGAAGATACAGGTTCTTTAGTATTAATATCAGTCCTAAATCTTCTATGTTACGCGATATTAAGGTGAATAGGACTAGGTATTTTTATGATTTGTAGCCCCCTAAATCCCCCGAAGGGGGACTTTGATTATGTTTTATTTTGGATGTTTTATTTGCTTATACTGAGTAAGCATTTAGTGATAATGAATTGAAATTAACTTTATTTTGAGGCAGCCAAGCAAAGCGCAATCAAAGTCCCCCTTCGGGGGATTTAGGGGGCTTGTAATTCCTTCCACATCATCTCAAAAACTTTCTTATTCAATTCCTTAGCGTCTAACCCTTGTGGTGATATAGGCGGAAGAAATGTTAAGCTTAATGGAGTGGGGTACAAATAAAAAAACTTATGAATGGGCATCGCTTCTTTTGTGCCATTGATGATACAAGGAATAATTTCAGTATTGGTTTCTACTGCAAGTTTGAAAGCCCCGTCATAAAAGGGTTTCAACACATCTGCAGTTCTGTTTCTTGTGCCTTCTGGGTAGATGCACATGTGCATACCTTTTTGCAAAACATCTTTCATCATTTCAAAACTTTTTCTCCGGCTGTTTTCATTTTTACGGTCAATTAATATGGCGCCTCTTTTATAAAACCATCCGAATATCGGAACTTTTGAAAAAGAAGCTTTGCCAATTGTTTTATTTGGACCTGGTGTATACGGAGCAGACAATGGAATATCAAGCAAGGCATTGTGATTGAATACAACAACGTAATTTTTATTTTCTTCGAAATTGTCTTTACCGAAAATTTTTACTGGACATCCAATTAAAAACAGCCAGCAGTTCATCCAGATTTTAGAAACTTTAATAAAGAATGCTTGACCATTTTTTTCATTTTTATATAAATGAGAAATCATGGCTGGACCAATGATGATAAGAAAGGTAAAAATGAAACTGATGAGTCCCCAGATAGCCCAGATGCGAGCGAATATGTTTTTGAAAATGTTCATTGTTTTTTTTAATTCAAAATGTAAAAGTAAAAAGTAAAAAAGGGATTGATTCTCTTTTTTTGATTTTTGAATTTTTACTTTTGAATTTTTAAGATTTTTATTCCGATAATAATTTCCAGTCGATTGGCACTTTGCCATTTTTCATCAGCAATTCATTGGTCATTGAAAAATGTTTACAGCCGTAGAATCCTTTTTCTACGGAGAATGGTGATGGATGAGCCGCTTTTAAAACATAGTGTCTATTTTGATCGATTAGAATTAATTTTTCTTGAGCAAATTTTCCCCAAAGTAAAAAGACTATATTTTCTTTTTCGTCAGATATTTTTTTTATGACAGCGTCTGTAAAATCTGACCAACCCATTTTTGAATGGCTTCCTGGTTCACCTGATCTTACCGTCAATGCCGCATTAAGTAATAGTACACCTTGCTGTGCCCACTTGGTAAGATTGCCATATTCTTTTGAGATTTTAATGCCGAGGTCGCTTTCGATTTCCTTATAAATATTGACAAGTGATGGAGGAGGCTTAACACCAGTTGGAACTGAAAAACTCAGACCATGTGCTTGTCCTTCTCCGTGATACGGGTCTTGTCCAATTATCACTACAGATACTTTATCAAATGGAGTGGTGTTGAAGGCATTAAAAATCAACGAGCCGGGAGGGTAAATGGTTTTACCCAGCATCTTCTCCGTTTTAAGATGTGCTGTTAGTTGGATGAAGTAGTTTTTAGAAAACTCTTTCTCCAAAACTGATTTCCAGGAAGGATGAATTTTGACATCCATTTTTTTTGATTGTTTTTTTAAAGTAGAAAACGACCTTTGTAAAATTAATTCAATCAAAGCAAAACTAACTCACTAGTTTTTTTAGTTTAATTACTTTACCTTGAATTGCTATTATTGTAAATAAAAAAAATATAATGAAACTACCTTCATTTAATTATTTGTTATCAAATGCCCGTCATACATTTTTTAGATTTCCATTAACCCTAATTACTTCTGCTATTGCAGTTTTTATTGGAATTTATCTAGTGGAAAATGAAAATCAAGTAAAAAATTATTTTCCATTTGTCAATCTGATGTTAACGGCAAGCATTGGTATTCCTTTGTTTTTCAGTGCAACAATAATTTCAGGAAAAAGAAAATTGGATGCAAAACAGCATTGGTTGTTGATGATGTTGGTTACGATTTTATTGAGCATCATTTATTTTACATTGCCTAGTGCAGAATCCACGCATAACACAGCGTTGCCTTATGTAAAATATGCTATTTACAACATCACTGCGCATTTGATGGTATCGTTTATTCCATTTGTATTCAGCAAACAAATCAATGGATTTTGGCAGCATAATAAAATTTTATTCATTAGAATATTTACATCAATTCTATTTTCAGGTGTTTTGTATATCGGATTGGTACTCGCTTTATTTTCATTGAAGCTGCTTTTTGAATTAGAAATTCATGAAGAATTATTTTTGGACATTTATATTTTTATTGCCGGTATTTTTAATACCTGGTTTTTTCTGAGTGGTATTCCTGAAGATTTTGATGAGCTTGATGGTATTGAAGTGTATCCAAAAGGATTAAAGATTTTTGCACAGTATATTTTGTTGTCTTTGTTGGCACTTTATCTAGTCATTCTT
>CALPIT020000053.1 GCA_943323705.2 Streptomyces griseus | reverse complement strand
TTGTCAAATAATCAAATTATAGCAAGAGCCTGCCAATTACTGGTGGGCTCTTCTTTTTTATCGTAACCTATTGAACTCATTGAACCTCTTAAACCTTTGAAACCTTTATTGAAACTGCCGTTAGCATCATTACCAAATTATCGCATCATCAAATTATCAAATCATAAGAAGAGCCTGCCAATTACTGGCGGGCTCTTTTGTTTAGGAGAAATATGCATCCAGTATCTAGCATCCAATATCCCGCATCCCTTCGCACCACCACCTCCCCCTTCGGGGGATTGAGGGGGCTGTTTCCCCAAACAAAATCTCTATCTTAGCAATTCTTAAAAAATGCCGATTAAAAAAATCACGATATCAGAGCTTATCAGCTTGTCTGAATTGCATCCGGTGATTGATGTGAGAAGTCCGGGTGAATTTGAGCATGCCCATTTTCCTAAAGCCCACAATATTCCTTTGTTTACAGATGACGAAAGAAAAGAAGTGGGTACGGCTTATAAACAAGTTGGCAAACAAAAAGCCATTAAAATAGGATTGGATTATTTTGGTCCGAGAATGAAATCTAACATTGAAGAAGCTGAGAAGATATTCAAACAACTTCGATCTAATTCTAAAACGATTATTGTTCACTGCTGGCGAGGTGGTATGCGCAGCGCAGGCATGGCTTGGTTGTTTGATTTGTATGGCTTCGACGTTTATATTGTTGTTGGCGGGTACAAAGCTTTTAGAACATGGGCACTTGAAAAATTTGAAGCGCCTTATGATATTAGAGTTGTAGGCGGTTATACCGGAAGTTCCAAAACAGAATTGCTACATGAAATTAAAAAAAATCGCGAAGCCATAATCGACCTTGAGGGAATCGCACGACACAAAGGTTCTGCATTTGGTGGCATCGGATTGCCCGAACAACCAACACAGGAAATGTTTGAAAACTTGCTGGCCATTGAGCTTTCAAAAATGAATCAAAATGGTAAACTTGTTTCCTTTTGGATTGAAGATGAAAGCCAGCGGATCGGCAGACTGAATATTCCAAATGCATTTTGGAAAACTATCAGAGCGGCACCATTATTTTTTATAGATATCGATTTTGAAACCAGACTTGATTTTATACTAAATTATTATGGCAAGCTGGATCAACAAGCACTTATCAATGCTATACTTCGCATTCAAAAAAGACTCGGCCCCAACGAAACAAAATTGACCATCAATTATATTCTTGAAAATAATATCAAAGAGGGTTTTAGGATATTACTGCAATACTATGATAAAACTTATATCCAGTCGTTACACAAAAGAGATAATATTGCAGACCAAATGAAAACAATTTCAATGGTATCAACAGATCACAAATCAAATTATCAATTATTACAGCAATTCATCAACAAATAATAATGGAAGAAAAAATAAGACTCACTCAATTTTCGAGAGGTGCAGGATGTGGATGTAAAATCGCGCCTTCTGTTTTACAGGAAATATTACAATCGTCATCGGTTTCGTTTACTGATCTCCGTTTGATTGTAGGCAATGGTACTAATGATGATGCGGCTGTTTATGATATTGGTGATGATAAAGCGATTATTTCTACTACAGATTTTTTTATGCCTATTGTGGATGATGCTTTTGATTTTGGACGCATCGCTTCTGCCAACGCTATCAGTGACGTGTATGCGATGGGTGGAAAACCATTAATGGCTATTGCGATTTTAGGATGGCCGGTTGAAAAATTGCCGGCATCATTGGCACAACAAGTTTTGGAAGGCGCAAGAGAAATTTGTAACAAAGCAGGAATTCCATTAGCGGGTGGTCATAGCATTGATACTGTCGAACCGATGTTTGGATTGTCTGTTACCGGTATCGTCAATAAAAACAACATCAAAAAAAACAATACCGCACAAGAAGGAAATTATTTGTTTATCACGAAACCTATTGGTCTCGGCATTTTGTCAACTGCAGAAAAAAGAGGAGAGATCAATCCGGAAAGACAATCGTTGATGATTTCACTAATGACACAATTAAATACGATCGGCGAAAAATTAGCCTCGATAAAAGGTTTAACGGCCATGACTGATGTAACAGGTTTTGGACTTCTTGGACATGCTATTGAAATGGCAGAAAGTGCGAATCTTTCTATTGAGTTATTTTATTCAACCATTCCAGTAGTTGATGGTGCGAAAGAATATCTCGCTAAACGTATTGTGCCAGATGCCACGTATAGAAACTGGAATAGCTATAGCACTAAAACGAGTTTTGAAAAAGGGGTGAATGTGATGGAGGCGTTTAACTTATTACCTGATCCGCAAACGAATGGAGGGATTATGTTTAGTGTAAGTGAATCTTCAATGGAAGAAGTAAAGCAGTTGCTTGTAGATAATGGGTTGGAAGGTTTTGTAGAGCCGATTGGGAGATTTGTGGAGAAGAGGGAGAAGGTTATTGAGGTGAAGATATAGTGCTGATTTATGTTGTAGTGATATTGCAATATTGCAATATTACGTGTTCACAGATGACATGGCCAAATAAATAAGCTAATGTTTCTTCACTCCCACTGAAATTATTTTAGCAAACTTTGACTGTTAAAAAATTTTGTTCATATCGAGATAAATAGCAATAATTATCTTGGTATTCTAGCAGAAATCACAAATAAATACAGGTTTAAAAACAGCTGAAATAATTGTCATTATTGAGTTTGTATCGGTTGCAGCGTATCAAAGTTAATTCTCGATGTATTGGATTTGCAATATTGCAATATTGCAATATCGCAATATTACGTCCACACGGATGACATAGCCAAATATTTTACCTAATGTTTCTTCATTCCTACTGAATTTTATTCATCGCTTATTTTCCTAAATCATCTCCATTGAAAATAGAAATGATATTAAGAAGTAGGTTGAGTCTTTACTCAAGACTACTGCAATTCAGCCAAACAATTAACTATACTTTTCATTTAAGAAATCAATTTCAATAGCAACAATATATTATCTTGTTTGACTTAATAAAAAAATCCTCCCGTATGACAATTAATGAATTCATTTCAAAATTTGATACAGAAAACTCCATCGTACTTCTTGAAGGAAAGAGAAATGTGTTGCCCGAGGATCAGGAAAAATTGTTTGCTTTAGGAAAACTATTAGCCACCCGAACTACAAAAATGATTTTCAGAAGTGGTAATGCAGAAGGTTCTGATCAATTTTTTTCTGATGGCGTTACGGCTGTTGATCATAAACGATTGCAAGTTATTGTTCCATATACTGGTCACCGACAAAAAACAAATAAAGCCTACAATACCATTTCATTAGATGACATTAAAATTGCCTCTGATCGTGAGGTGGTGATGCAGTCTAAAAACAATAAAAAAACCGAAAAACTGATTGATAAGTTTGTGGCTGGTGATAAAAATAAATTTACCATAAAGGCCGCTTACATCATTCGCGATACGATAAAAGTAATTGGTACAGATGAAATCGGTGCCGCTAGTTTTGGGATATTCTACGATGATTTAGAAAATCCAATGACTGGCGGAACTGGTCATACCATGAATGTGTGCGAACAAAACAACATTCCTCTAATTGATCAAAGGGTTTGGTTCAATTGGTTACAAGAATAAAAGGAGATTAAGCAAGACAATTAGCAAATCAGAAAACTTTATCTCTCAACCCACCCCCTTTTATTACCTTTGCAATCGTATGGACAAATCGAATTTCGTAGACCAGATTAAAATATTTTGCCGCAGCGGCCACGGTGGTGCAGGAAGTAAACATTTCATGAGAAATAAATTGACGGCCATGGGCGGTCCTGATGGTGGTGATGGTGGTCGTGGTGCGCATATCATTCTCAAAGGCAATTCACAACTTTGGACTTTATTGCATCTTCGATATTTTAAAAATGTATTGGCTGATGATGGAGGCAATGGAGCTGGCAATAACTGTACTGGTAAAAACGGGAAAGACATCATCATAGAAGTTCCGCTAGGAACCATCGCTAAATCTGAAGACAGCGATTTAATTGAAGCCGAAATTTTGGAACATGGACAGGAAATAATTCTAATGAAAGGCGGCAGAGGTGGATTGGGCAACAGTAACTTCAAAACTTCAACCAATCAGGCGCCCGAATATGCACAACCCGGAGAGGAAGGAATAGAGGGCATTAAAGTACTTGAATTGAAAGTATTGGCTGACGTGGGTTTGGTTGGATTTCCCAATGCCGGAAAGTCAACCTTACTGTCATGCATAACTGCTGCAAAACCAAAAATTGCCGATTACGCTTTTACCACCTTGGTCCCTCAATTAGGCATGGTGGAATACAGAGATTCTCGAAGTTTTTGCATGGCCGATTTACCCGGAATTATTGAAGGCGCTGCCGAAGGAAAAGGTTTGGGCCATCGCTTTCTTCGCCATATAGAGAGAAATGCCATTCTATTGTTTCTAATTCCTGCTGATAGCAAAGACCATAGAAAAGAATTTGAAATTTTAAGATCAGAGCTCGAAAAATACAATCCTGAAATGCTTCAAAAGGATTTTGTTATTGCAATTAGCAAGTCGGATATGCTAGATGATGAATTAAAAACAGCTATTTCTGCCGAGTTGCCCAAAAATATTCCTCACCTATTTATTTCTTCGGTAACGGGTTATCATTTGCAAGAATTAAAAGACTTGCTATGGAAAACGTTGGACACCAATACATTAGGGTAATGATAAATTAATATACTTTCAATTGCATTTTTGAAAAAGAGTTATTAATTTTAGTTAATAATGCCCCAATTCGAAACCGCTTACAGAAAACTTAGGCCTGTGCTATATACAACTTTCACAGGTTTATGCATAATGATTTTATTATGCGGCTGTCCATATCATTCCGTTCATAAAATTGATACCGAACCTCAATTACCAATCGAAGAAAGTTATTTAGGCAACTGGCTCGGTTCCATTAAAGACGAGACCTTCGGTACTATAACCAATGTTAAAATGATGGTTTCCAAAAAAAATGAAATGGAATACAATATCAATTTCATAGGATATTTTGGCAGAACTGATAAAAAGAAGAAGCCTATACAAGATACTATAAAAGCTACGTCATACATGAGCATCATCAATACCAGACTTTTGATGAACATTGAATCAAACAAAAGAGTTTATATTGCTGAGTTCAAATACGAAAACGATCAAATTACTTTTTTACCACTAGCTGAAAATTTTACCAACTTCATTATTCAGTCTGATGCCGAACTCAGATACAGAATTGGTTATCATTTTAAAACAAGATTAAATCCTAATTATGATGAATCTTTTTGTTTGAGAAATATGAGGAGGGAGTAGGGGGGAGGCTGGATAACCTAGATGCTAGATGCTGGATATGCTGGATATGCTGGTTACTAGATACTAGATACTGGATACTGGATACTGGATAAAACAGATTGGTTTATAATGTTCAATTTGTTCAATCAGTTCAAAATGTTATTCCGCCGAAACTTATTGAACCTATTAAACCTCTTGAACTTTTTGAACTTCTCCACAATCTTATACCCCCTTTGGGGGATAAAGGGGGCTCCAAACAAATTTATAAATAGTAATTTGCTCCGAATTTAATGCCCCCATCATGCAAAGAAGATTATTGTTTTTTATCAATCCTATTTCAGGAACAAAGAATAAAAAACACCTTGTTGATTTGATTGAAAAAAAATGTGCGTCACATCAAACTGCTTTTGAAATTACCCATACTAACAAAGAAGGCGATTATCAATATCTTCCTCAAAAAATTGCAGCAGATAAAATCACAGATGTCATTATTTGTGGTGGCGATGGGACGATAAAACAGATTGCTTTTTATCTGCTGAATTCCGATATCAATGTAGGCATCATTCCTGCGGGCTCAGGCAATGGATTGGCATTGGGTTCTGGCATTGGTGCCAATTTTGACAAAGCACTTGACATCATTTTCAAAGGGAAAGCGGAGTATATCGATGGCTACTATATCAATGAACATTTTGGTTGCATGTTGACAGGATTGGGATTTGACGCAGCTGTTGCATATGAATTTTCCAAACAAAAAACCAGAGGACTTTTTCCTTATGTGAAACTATCGCTTCAGCATTTTTTCAAAGCTAAAGGATATCCTTTTGTTATTGAATGGAATGGAAGTAGAATTGAAACAAACGCCATGTTTGTAAGTATTGCCAACAGTAATCAATTTGGCAGCAGAATAAAAATTGCTCCAAAGGCAACATTAAGTGATGGCTTGTTAGATGTGGTGGTGGTTAACAATAAAAACAAAATCATTACAGCACTGTCTTTACTTCATCAAATCAGTATGGGAAAAATTCAAGATGAAGACAAAGTGAGTCAAAAAAATGTAGGTTATTTTCATGCAGAAAAACTTACCATACACAACCCAAAACTTGCTCCTTTACATATCGACGGCGAGCCTGTTGAAACTAGCTCCTTGCTAGAAATTAAAATTATTAAAAAGGCAATTAGGCTTTTACTCCCTTAGGTGTTTTGTGCACGATATACATCATACTTACCAAACAGATTACCAACATCATTGCTGTAAACTGATGTGCAACGCCAACATATACAAAAGTTGCAGGTGAAGTTGAAACAAGCAATGCACTAACGCCAAGCAATACCTGCAATAAAATTAAAATCAAAAATCCAATTCTTAGCTTATTAAATACTTTTGAATCGGTTGCTGATTTAGATTGTACAAAAAAGTATATGCTGACTATTAAAATTAAATAGGCGATTCCCCTGTGAATGAAATGAATCATCAATGGATTGTTGATCAAATTGTCTGTGAAATTAAACCCATCTGTTACTACAGGATAAAAATTTCCATTAATGGAAGGCCAAGTAGGTGCTGTTGAAGCGGCTTTTAATCCGGCCATAAATCCTCCGTAAATCAATTGAATAAAAAACAACACTAGCAATTGCTGCAAAATATTTTTCACTTTGGTGTTGTAAATTTTCGAAGCAAATGAAGGCAATAAACTCAACGCAAACCATAATGTATAAGAAAGCAAGATCATGGCAGCAATAAAATGAGTGGTCAATTCAACATGACCAACAAAATATTTTTTAGGTACCAATCCGCTTGCCACCATAATCCAGCCAATTGCCCCCTGAATGCCGCCTAGAAAAAACAAGACAACCATTGGTGTAATCATTGTCTTGTTCATTTTCTTTTTAGCTAGAAAATAAATAAAACCTATTGCAAATACAACGCCCATCAGTCTTGCCCACAAACGGTGAAACCATTCCCAGAAAAAAATGAACTTAAACTCTTTCAAAGAAAAATATTGATGCACATATTTAAACTGGTCGGTATTCCTATATTTATCAAACTCTTGCTGCCAGGTCGCTTCGTTTAATGGAGGCAATGCACCTGTAATCGGTTTCCACTCTGTAATCGATAAACCTGATTCTGTTAAACGGGTAATTCCACCTAATAATACTTGTATGATGAGCATGCCAACGCCGATTAATAACCAGGTAGCAATTTGTCGGTTGTTCTTTTGTATTTCTAATTCATTCATGACGACGCAAAGGTAACGCCTCAATAATTGTTAGCAAGTACTGAATAAAGTTTCGATTTGTTTTTCAGACATTTGTTGCACAAATAATGCTACCATCTTTTTTAGATATCAATAAAACCGAAGCCGGAGTGGATGAAGCCGGAAGGGGTTGCTATGCAGGTCCTGTTTTCGCTGCAGCTGTTATTTTACCTAAAGATTTTTATCATCCGTTATTAAATGACAGTAAAAAATTATCTGAGAAACAAAGAGACCTTTTAAGGCCCATCATAGAAAAAGAGAGTATTGCTTTTGGTGTAGCTCCTATTGATAACAATGAAATCGATCAAATCAACATCTTACAAGCGTCTTATAAAGCGATGCATTTATCGATTGACCAATTGAAGCCCAAGCCTGACGCATTGTTGATTGATGGAAACAGATTCAAGCCTTACAAAAAAATAAGCCATCTGTGCATTGTAAAAGGAGACGGAAAATTTGCCAGTATCGCAGCCGCCAGTATTTTGGCCAAGACTTACAGAGATGAATACATGAATTTGATTCACAAAGAATTTCCTGAGTATGGTTGGGATAAAAACAAAGGATATGGAACTGCTATTCACCGAAAGGCTATCGAACAAATTGGGTTAAGTAAATACCACAGAAAAAGTTTTAACATACTTCCCAACCAACTGAAAATAATTCTAGATTAAGGCTGCCATTTTGCTATAAATAAAATTCAGTTAGACTAAAGTTTATTTAGTTTAAATATTTGGCTATTTGAGTTGGGAACACGTAATATTGCGATATTGCAATATCGCAATATTACGGCAACATGGCCCCTTCTTATAATCCAACTATTTGCCGAAAATTAAAAAATCAATGTAGAAATCGAATGCGGCAATGCCTCTGTAACTGCAGCTTTTCCATTAACCCATAAATTATAAGTAGCAGCTTTATCAGACTGGTTCATTACAATAACTACTACTTTTCCATCAGGATTTTTAAATGCAGTAGTCAACAATTGGCTTCTGCTGGCGCTGCTGATAATTCTTTTTGCGCCCGGCTTGATGAACTTTGAAAAATGGCCGATATAATAATAAGCGTTTGTATAAATTAACTCACTGGTACGGGTATCCGCATGAACAGGAGCAAAGCAAAAATTACCAACATGATTAGGTCCGCCGGTTTCATCAAGCAATACATTCCAATCGGTAAAACCTTCCATACCATTATTAAAATCGTTGATCATTGACTTTGCATATTTCTCTCCTAAAACCCAAGCATAATATCTTGAAGCATTAAAACTTTCAGCACATCCTTCTGTGAACAGTAAATGTTCATTTGGAAATGATTCGTGAACACGCTTTACATTATCGTACATAGGTGTGCCGCCACTCCAGTCTTCATACCAGTGAAAACCCATGCCCCATGCGTACTTGGCCACTGCAGGATCTGAAAAATAAGTTTGCGCACGCTGGTACATCAAGTCTCTGTTGTGGTCCCAGACAATGATTTTTTTATTACCCAATCCTGCTTTTTCAAAAGATGGTCCCAGATTGTTTTTTAAAAAATCTTTTTCCTCTTCTGCGGTATATAAACAACTTTCCCAGCGCTGAGTGGCCATTGGCTCATTTTGAATACTTACACCCCATAAGTTCACGCCTTCTTTTTCATATGTCTTAATAAACTTAATAAAATAATTAGCCCATGTTTGATAAAACTCTTTTTTCAATTTACCGCCATGAAGCATATCATTGTTGTCTTTCATCCATGATGGAGGGCTCCACGGACTTGCAAATATTGTCAGCTTATTTGCTGCTGCAGCATTCGCTTCTTTTAAAAATGGAATTTTATATTTTTTATCATGATCTATAGAAAAAGATGTCAGTGAAATATCGTTATCATTTACATAAGTGTACATGTCGCTACTGAAATCACAGCTGTTTATATTGGTTCTTGCTATCGTATATCCGATACCGTTTGAGGTACTGAAATACGCATTCAATAATTCTTTTCTTTTGTTTTCAGGAAGTTTATAAAAAGTTTCAGCTGCTGCATCCGTGATGGCACCTCCAATACCCATGTAGGATTGAAATGTTTTAGAGGGATCTACAAAAACTGTTATTTCGTTTTCGTAAGGTTGTCCTTTTTCAGAAAAGTTTATAGTTGCTGTTTTGGATAAACGATATTTGGTACTGTCTGCGGTTGTATAAACCTCAACAGTTGTGTTTTTTTGAGCAAAGGAAACTGATGCTAAAATTGATGCGAAAAATATCAAAAATATTCTCTTCATATTTACTAAATTCAAAATTAAAAACCTATCCTTCAAATATTCCCATACCTTCTCTTACCACTAGCCAATCGTCAGTGGTACAATCTACAACTGTAGAAGGATTCATACCGCCGATTCCTCCGTCAATCACATAATCCACTTGCGTTTCAAATCGCTCAAACATAATTTCCGGGTCGGTATATTCTTCCACCATTTCACCAGGCAGAGATGTGCTTATAATTGGATTGCCAAGTTCTTCGAGGATGCACCTGCAAATTTCATTATCCGGAACTCTAATTCCTATAGTTGATTTTTTGGTTTGCAATAATTTAGGAACCATTTTGCTTGCGGGTAATATAAAAGTAAATGGACCAGGTAAATGATGTTTGAGAACTCTATATAATGGTGTTTCGATGCTTTTTGTATAATCGCTGAGGTGGCTCAGGTCTTTGCATATAAATGAAAACTGTGCTTTCGCTGGATCTACATTTTTAATACGACAGATTTTCTCAATGGCTTTGGGTTGGTTAATATCACATCCTAATCCATAAATAGTATCTGTTGGATATATGATGATACCTCCCTTTTTTAATGAGTCGGAAACCTGTTTGATGAGTCTAGGCTGAGGGTTACGGGGATGAATTTGCAATAACATGTTTACAATTTAAAACAAATATTCAATCGAAAGAAAAAAAGAGAATTTAAAACACTACTTTTGCTCGGTTTTTTTATTTCCAAAATCAATATATATGTCATTAATCACTGTCGGCACTATGGCTTTTGATGCCATTGAAACTCCATTTGGTAAAGTAGATAAAATTGTAGGCGGCTCGGCCACTTATGTTGCTTATGCTGCTAGCAATTTTGTAAACGATGTAAAACAAATTTCTATCATTGGATATGATTTTCCAAAAGAAGAACTTGAAGAGCTAAAAAGCCGCGGTGTGAAAGTTGACGGCGTGGAAATGATTACAGATAAAAAATCTTTTTTCTGGAGTGGTAGGTATCACACAGACATGAATACACGCGACACTTTAGTTACTGATTTAAATGTATTGGCAGATTTCAATCCTATTGTTCCTGAAAGTTATCAAGGCGCTGAGTTTTTAATGTTGGGCAATTTGATGCCTAAACTACAATTGAGTGTTATCAATCAGTTGAAAGTTAGACCAAAACTAATTGTGATGGATACCATGAACTTCTGGATGGATATTGCATTAGATGATTTGAAAGAAGTGTTGACTAAAGTTGATGTGCTTTTAGTAAACGATGGCGAGGCCCGTCAGTTAAGTAATGAATTTTCATTGGTAAAAGCCGCTAAGAAAATCATGGCTATGGGACCAAAATTCCTTATCATCAAAAAAGGAGAACATGGCGCGTTGTTGTTTCATGAAAATCATGTTTTTTATGCGCCAGCCTTGCCTTTGGAAGAAGTATTCGATCCAACCGGAGCTGGTGATACATTTGCGGGTGGCTTTATCGGACATCTTGCTAAAACAAAAGATATCAGTTTCGAAAACATGAAAACAGCCATTATTGTAGGAAGTGCGATGGCTAGTTACTGTGTTGAAAAATTTGGTCCTGAAAGATTGAAAGAAGTAAATAAAGCAGACATACAGTCACGCATAGACGAATTTGTTCAATTGGTTAGCTTCGATATCGACCTAGTTTAATTTCATTTAATGGATCTTATTATACTTTTTTTTCTTTGCCGAAAAATCGGAAGAATAGCTCGTGAAAAGTACTTGAAAGCTTTCAAGTGGCAATTATTTACAATTTTATCTTGGTTTATTTTTGAAGGCATTGGTTTGGTTGTTGCTTTAGAATGGCTGGGTTATCAGCAAATTAAAACAACCAATGAAATGATTGCGGCTGTAACAAGAAATCCAGGCATTACTTTTTTCAGTTTGTTTTGTGGCTATGGTGGTTATTTGCTAGTGAGATATATTCTTGAGAAGAAAGAAAGCCCCCTTTAATCCCCCCAAGGGGGAAATGATATCGCACACGAGGCTAACAGCCACTTTCTTATTCCTTATTTTTACTTTCTTATTATTTATTTTATTTGCCACTAAGGCACTAAGTTTCACGAAGGGGTTTCACGCAAAGCTCGCAAGGGGGCAAAGACGCGATTAGTTTGCCACGAGGCACAAAGTACCACGAAGGCTATTTTTAATTCATGAGAGACCGATAATTTCATATTCGAAATACCCACTTTTACATTTTACATTTTTGTATTCACCACCGTTATACAATTTTTAAACTTCTTCACCGTTCCTTTTACATTAAATACTTCTGTATAAACAATGTATTGTCCTGTGATAACGCGTTGGTTTTTATCACTCAACCCATCCCATTTATAAATTCCCTGAATGCCACAAAGCGCATTTGTTTGCAAGTGCTTCACCGGATTTCCTGAAATATCAAAAATGACAATATTGGCAACATAACCCGGTTCGGGAAATGAATAATAAACAGCTGCAACATCATCAAACCCATCATTATTTGGGGAAATAATTTTGGGTGAAACGTTTATTGTTCCTGATAAAATGTTGTTTTCCAAACACTGAGAATTTTTATCTGCAGGTGTTCCGAAACCTACAGTAGCAGCAGCACTATGCCAATTGTTTTCATCTTGTGTTTTAGAATGGTAATTTATTCTCTCTAGCGCAATCCCTTCTACATCATCCAGTAATTTAAAATGCCAGTCATCTTTGTAAGAAAGTTTGTCAATAATATTTCCTTGTTCATTTAATAAAATTACATTTCCTTCGTCATCGTTAAAAGACGGCAATTCATTTACAGTTATTATATTATCCGGCTGATTAGATACGTAATTACGTCTAACCATAGACGAATTAGTAGTAAATGCCAATAATTGTTTTGGAAAAAAAAGATAACCATCGTCGGGTAAACCGACAATATTATCAATG
>CALPIT020000052.1 GCA_943323705.2 Streptomyces griseus | reverse complement strand
ACCGGCAGTAGCTTTTAATATTACCGGATATCCTATTTCTTTTGCAGATTTTATAGCATGAGCTACACTCTCCAATAAACCTTCAACGCCAGGAACAACAGGAACGCCAGCTTTTATCATAGTCTCCTTTGCTGTTACCTTATCACCCATAGAGTTGATCATCTCTGGCGTTGGTCCGATAAACTTGATGCCATGTTTGCCACATATTTCAGCAAATTTGCTGTTTTCAGCCAAAAAGTCATAGCCTGGATGAATCGCATCAGCATTGGTGATTTCTGCTGCAGACATGATATGGGCAATATTCAAATAGCTATCTGCACTTGCAGGCTTTCCTATACAAACTGCCTCGTCGGCAAATTTCACATGTAAACTGTCTTTATCGGCAGTTGAATATACAGCCACAGTTCTGATACCCATTTCTCTGCATGTTCTGATGACACGCAAAGCAATTTCTCCTCTGTTGGCGATTAATATTTTTTTAAACATAACGGTTAAAATGTAAAAAGTAAAAATTCAAAATTCAAAATGTAAAAAGGAGAAGGGTTTAATTTGTAACCTTCAACTTTAAAAATTGAAATTTATTTTATTATGCAGGATCAACAAGGAATAAAGGCTGATCGTATTCTACAGGACTGGCATCATCAACCAAAACCTTTACAATCTTACCTTTCACATCACTTTCGATTTCATTAAAAAGTTTCATGGCTTCAATGATACAAACGGTTTTACCTGGAGTAACATCATCGCCTACGCTTGCAAAAACGGGTTTGCCAGGTCCTGCTTGACGATAAAAAGTACCAATCATTGGACTTTTAATAGTCACATAATTATCAGCTTTAGGTTCCGCCTTAGCAGCTGGTGGAGGTGTGCTTGCTGCAGGTGCTGCTTGAGCAGGTGCAGCAGCTTGAGGAAAGGATTGAGTTGTAGTTGCTACAATATTTTGTACAGGATCTTTCTTTTGTTTGATAGTGATTTTTCTTCCATCCTCTTCGATAGTTATTTCGCCGATTGATGTTTTGTTGATAAGCTTTACAAGCTCCTGGATTTGTTTAATGTCCATGATATTTAAATGAATGATTAAATAATTATTAATTCGGAGCGCTAAGATAGGAAATCATAACTGATTAGCTCCAATAAAAAACATCAGTTTTCCCCAAAAACAACACAAAAATGCCCAAAAATGCCCTTAATTCACTTGAAATGCATTAAAATTGGCCTTTTTTGTGCAAAATAAAAAAAGGCCAAAATAGAATTTCGGCCCTTTTATTTTATATTTTTTGTACTTATTCTTTCACTCTTTCAACGTATTCACCGGTTTTAGTATTCACTCTAATTAACTCCCCTTCATTAACAAATAAAGGAACGTTTACAGTAGCTCCGGTTTCAACAGTAGCAGGTTTTAAAGTTCTAGTAGCAGTATCGCCTTTCATACCAGGTTCGCTATAAGTAACCAACAAAACTATTTTATCAGGTAATTCAACGCCCATTGGCTGGTCTGTTTCCCCATTGATCAAAACTGAAACTTCTTGTCCATCTTTTAAAAATCCTGGCGCATCAATCATTGATTCGGCAACAGTTATTTGCTCAAATGTTTCATTGTCCATAAAACTATAACCTGTATCGTCTTTGTATAAATATTGATAAGCTTTCTTTTCAACTCTAACAGGAAAAATGGTTTCACCACTGTTCCAAGTTACTTCTATGGTGCGGGCATTATCTACACCTTTTAATTTAGCCCATACTTTTGCAGCTGCACGAGCTGTTTTATTCTGTCCGAATTCAATTACTGTATAAAGGCTGTTATCAATTTTCAATATCAACCCTGAACGCATATCTGCTGTTGTTGCCATAAAATAAATGTTAAATTATTTTTGATTTGGGTGCAAAAATAGTGATACTCTGTTTAAAATGGAAATAGATTTAGTTTTAATCCTAATCAAGGCTTGACTTTTTTCAAAAAATATGTAGTTTTACGACAAAAAAATAACATGTTTAAAAATTTTATCCTTGTTTTAAGCCTTTGTTTTATAAGTTTTTACAACGACGCTCAAGCACAGAAAGAACCACCACCACCTTACAAAAAGACGCTAACGATTCCCAATTTTACAATAGCTAAAATCACAGATAGTTCAAAATTTACCAATCTGAACTTTGAAAAAGGAAAAAACACTATTATCGTATTCTTTGGACCGGAATGTGGACATTGTACTGTTTTTGCTAAAAAACTGATGGATAGTATCAGTTTGTTTAAAAACACTCAGATTTTAATGGTTTCTTCTTTTGATTTTGTCAAAATCAGAAAGTTTTATGATGATAACAAATTAGCTGATGCCCCTTTTATCACTTGTGGTAAAGATGATAATTATTTTTTCATCTCTCATTATGGCATTAGAGCCTTCCCATCAGCCTATGTGTACAACACAAAAGGAAAGTTTGTTAAAAGCTTTGAAAGTGAAATCAACATAAAAGAACTTTCAGAAGCAAAATAATCTTTTTAAATTATTCTGTTTTTGATTCAACAAAGCAGTTGTTTCGAATTAACTTTGCGTCCAAATATTTAATCAATCTAATAAATACATTTTATGAAAGTAACTGTAGTTGGTGCAGGAGCCGTTGGTGCTACATGCGCAGACAACATCGCCAGAAAACAATTGTGCGATGAATTGGTAATTCTTGATATCAAAGAAGGTGTTGCAGAAGGAAAAGCAATGGACTTAATGCAGACTGCTCAAATCGAAGGATTTGATACTAAGATTACAGGCTCTACCAATGATTATACCAAAACTGCAGGAAGTACAGTTGCTGTAATTACTTCAGGTATCCCTCGTAAACCAGGCATGACTCGTGAAGAACTAATTGGCATCAACGCTGGTATTGTAAAAACAGTTACAGAGAATTTATTGAAGCATTCTCCTGATGTGATAATTGTGGTGATCAGCAATCCAATGGATACCATGACTTATTTGGCATTGAAATCAAGTGGTTTGCCAAAAAATAGAATCATTGGCATGGGCGGTATGTTAGACAGTGCGCGTTTCCGTTATTTTTTAAGTCAGGCTATGCATTGTTCACCTAATGATTTACAGGCGTCTGTTGTTGGCGGACATGGAGATACGACAATGATTCCTTTAACACGTTTGGCTACTTATTGTGGCACTCCTGTTTCTAATTATTTGGATGCAGAAACATTGAAGAAAGTGGCTGCTGATACAATGGTTGGTGGTGCTACACTTACAGGATTATTGGGTACTTCAGCCTGGTACGCTCCGGGTGCAGCAGGTGCTGCTGTTGTAGAAGCTATCGTAAGAGATGAAAAGAAAATGATGGCTTGTTGCGTATCATTGGAAGGTGAATATGGCATGAATGATATTTGTTTAGGCGTTCCTGTTATTGTTGGAAAAAATGGCTGGGAAAAAATCGTTGATTACAAATTGAACGAAGAAGAAATGGCAGCTATGAATAAAAGTGCAGAAGCGGTTAGAAATATGAACAGTGTGTTAGCGACTTTAGGTTTGTAAAATTAACTTCTATAAAATATAAAATAAGCCGGACGATTGTTCGGCTTTTTTATTGGCAACAAAATCATTGATTCATAAAACGCAATATTCCTTAGAGGAGACATTGATGAGAATTTTTCTACGCCCACCGTTGAAACGGTGGGCTAAATTAATTTGTGGAATACATGAAAAAAATGAATAAAATAAATGCTATGAATTCATGAGCTGGTTGAAGTATTTTTTTGTTGCCCACGGTTTCAAACGAGGGAGAAATATTAATAAATAAAAGAGATAAAAGATTGTTTGGCTTTTTTATTTTCTCTACACCCACCGTTGAAACGGTGGGCTATGTTGAAACGGTGGGCTAAATTGAAATATAGTTCTTAATGTGTAAATCAATTGTTCCATGTCAATTTCAGCGTATAATCAAAACCTCTTGAACTTTTTGAACCTCTGAAACCTTTTGAACAATAAAAAACATACCAGCGCTGCGAATTAAACATCCAGTATCCAGTATCTAGTATCCAGCCGTTCCTAACTCACCCCCTCAATCCCCATTTCCTTATTGATTTTCAACACCAATCCCTGCAATACTTTCCCTGGTCCGCATTCTGTGAAATGAGAAGCGCCATCGGCAATCATGGATTGTACACATTGTGTCCACTTAACCGGTCCCGTTAGTTGAGCAATTAAATTTTCTTTAATCATATTTGGGTCGCTTACAGCTGTAGCTGCTACATTTTGGTATACTGGGCAGATAGGAGTGTTGAATGTTGTGTCGTGAATGGCTTTTGCCAATTCTTCTTTTGCAGAGGCCATCAATGGAGAATGAAATGCACCTCCAACTGGCAATACCAAGGCTCTTTTAGCACCTGCCGCTTTCATCTGCTCACAAGCTATTTCAATTCCCTTTACAGAGCCACTGATAACCAACTGGCCCGGACAATTATAATTAGCAGCAACAACGACTTCACCAGTTTCAGTAAAAATGTTCTGACATATTTCTTCCACTTTTTGATCATCTAAGTTCAATACTGCAGCCATTGTTGAAGGTTGCAATTCACAAGCTTGTTGCATGGCTTTGGCTCTAATGGCAACCAATTTCAAGGCGTCTTCAAATTGCAAAGTCTTGTTGGCTACTAATGCAGAAAACTCTCCAAGAGAATGACCTGCCACCATATCAGGTTGGGCATCAGGCAAAGTGATAAATGCAGCTACTGAATGTATGAATACAGCAGGTTGTGTGATATTGGTCTGTTTCAACTCTTCATCAGTTCCTGAAAACATTACATCAGAAATCCTGAATCCAAGGATCTCATTTGCTTTTTCAAAAATAGCTTTAGCTTTTTCGTTGGTATCATATAAATTTTTTCCCATGCCACTGAATTGAGAACCTTGACCAGGAAATACAAATGCTTTTTTCATAACAATCAGTTTTTTTATGGTGCAAAGAAAATAAAAAATCCCGCAATAAGCGGGATTAGTAGTTATTAATTTCCAAAATATGATTAATGTAAATTGTAGGTGATAAGCTTCAAGAACTCGCTTCTAGTTTCGTTTTTTTCAAATTCACCATAGAAGGCAGAAGTAGTAGTAACTGAATTTTGTTTGGCAACACCTCTCATCATCATACATAAATGTGATGCTTCAATCACAACGGCTACACCTAAGGGATTCAATGAATCTTTAATGGCATTTAAAATCTGTTCAGTCAGTCTTTCTTGCACTTGCAATCTTTTGCTGTAAACATCAACCACACGAGCAATCTTGCTAAGACCTGTAATGTATCCATTCGGAATATAGGCGATATGTGCTTTTCCGTAAAAAGGCAACATGTGATGTTCGCACATGCTATACAATTCTATGTCCTTTACAATTACCATTTCACTAACATCTTCATGAAATTTGGCTGATTCCAGAATAGCTTTTGCATCCATTTCATATCCTTGTGTCATGAACTGCATGGCTTTGGCAATGCGCTCTGGTGTTTTGAGTAGGCCTTCTCTGTTTTCGTCTTCGCCGATTTGCTGAATGATATTTTTATAAGCTTCAGAAAGTGACAAGGTAGTTTCTGAGTCGTAATGTTCTATTCTTTTGTAAGCCATAAGAATGTGTTTTAGTTTTGATATGGATATTCTACGAAATTTCTTTCGGTTTCATATAATCTCACCTGCATATCCAATTCAGGATTGATTTTGTCTTTAAGAATGTTATAGATGACAATTGCAATATTCTCAGCTGTTGGGTTCATGTCTTTGAATTCAATACAATCTTCATTTAAGTTGCGATGGTCGAATTTTTCAATAACATGTTGTTGAATCAAATCACTCAGTACCTTCATGTCCATTACATAGCCAGTCTGCTTATCAGGTATGCCAATAACTTTAACTATCAAATCATAATTGTGGCCATGGTAATGAGGGTTGTTGCATTTACCAAAAACAGTTTTGTTTGTTTCGTTATCCCATAAAGGATTGTTCAGCCTATGGGCCGCGTTAAAACTTTCTTTACGAAATACTGCTACTTTTTGTTGCATATGAATTTAATAACAAGATGATTTGTGAATTGTTCAATTGGAACAATATTAAAATTAAGGATTGTTGTTTTTATTAAAAATGATTATTCCCCGAAATACTCAACATATATTCTTGGGGTTTCATAAAGCTTTAAAGCGTGTAGTTTAATTTCGGTAGGAAGTTGTGGTTGTAGCTGGTTCCAAATACCAATGACAAGATTTTCAATGGAACACAATTTGCCTTCCATGAAATCCACATCAACATTAAGATTTTTATGATCAAGCTTTTCAATTACATAATCTCTGATGATAATACTCAGTTTTTTTACATCAAATACAAAGCCAGTATCTGGATTGGGATTCCCGGCAAGAGTTACATGTAACTCAAAGTTATGTCCATGCCAGTTTTCATTGGCGCATTTACCAAAAATAGCTTCATTTTCCTCTTTACTCCAAGAGGGGTTATAAAGCTTATGTGCTGCATTAAAATGTTCTATCCTGGTAATGTAAACCATTGAAAACGACTGATTTTTTGCAAATGTAAATACTATTCTGTGAAATATAAAGTGTATGCACGAAATTTGCAACATGTCGATATTAATTGTAGCCGCAACTAAATTGGAAGTTCAGCCATTTCTATATTTGAATCCTGATGCCGAATACCTGATTACAGGAGTAGGCGCGGCTACAACAGTTTTTCAATTGATGAATCACATTCAAAACAATAAATACGATTTTATATTACAAGTAGGATTGGCAGGTACTTATACTAACGAATTGATATTAGGAGAATCGGTAATTGTAGAAAAAGATTGCTTTGCCGACCTTGCTGTTTGGGAAAATAAAAAAATAATTTCTGTATATGATTTAGGTTTAAATAATCCTAATGAAGCTCCTTTCGAAAACGGGTGGCTTGTTAATCATCATATTTCTGTCAATTTAACTCAGGCAAAAATAGTTAAAGGCGTCACTGTTAATTTACTTACAGATGATTTAAAGTACGTTAATGAAATGAAATTAAAATTCGATGCTGCAATCGAATCCATGGAAGGTGCAGCACTTCATTATGTTTGTATTCAGAAAAAAATTCCTTTCTTACAAATCAGAGGCATCAGCAATAAAGTAGGAGAGCGAGATAAATTAAAATGGAATTTCAAAGAAGCCATTCAATCTTCCAATCAACTACTTAGCGAAATTTACATTTTATTAAAAACAAATTGACCTCATGTTATTCACACTTGCTTTTTCACCATGCCCCAATGATACTTTTATTTTTGATGCATTAGTCAATAGTAAAATTGATACAGAAGGTTTTGAATTTAAAGTGACTTTAGAAGATGTGGAAACACTTAATAATAATGCTATTTCAAATCAATATGATATTTCTAAAATTAGTTATGGAGTTTATCATAAGATTATAAATGATTACATTATTCTTGACAGCGGAAGTGCATTAGGAACAGGCGTTGGGCCATTGTTGATTTCAAAAGAAAAAAAATATCATGATGATGTGAATCAAGAAACCATTGCCATTCCAGGCGAAAATACGACTGCTCATTTTTTATTTTCTATGGCATATCCAAAAGCAAAAAATAAAGTCTTTCTGCGTTATGATGAGATTGAAGATTTTGTAAAACAAGGAAAGGGGTTAGGTGTAATCATTCATGAAAACAGGTTTACCTACCAAAAAAAAGGCTTACATAAAATTGTAGACTTAGGTGATTACTGGGAGAAAACAACAAAAGATCCCATTCCATTGGGAGGAATTGTGATTAGAAGAAATATAGAAAAATCAATTCAGCAAAAAATTACACAACTGATTCAAAAAAGTATTGTTTATGCATACTCGTTTTATCCTGAGTTGAACGATTATATCAGAAATAATTCTCAGGAAATGACAGATGCTGTAATGCACCAACATATCGAACTCTATGTAAACGATTATTCTAAAACGCTTGGCCCTAAAGGAAAAGAAGCTGTATTAAAAATGCTAGAAGTTTTCAATGTTGATGTGGCATCAAAAAATGAAGATTATTTCTTTGTTGTCTGATTTATTTTTTCAACGCTTTACCATAAACTTCCAGGCATCTTTTTCTGGCGAAATCATGGTCAACTATCGGTTTAGCATAGCCGAACTCTTGAAATTCTGGAACCCATTTTTTGATGTATTTTAATTCTGGGTCAAACTTTTTGGTTTGTAGATAAGGGTTGAAGATTCTGAAATAAGGTGCCGCATCACAGCCACTCCCTGCAGCCCATTGCCATCCGCCGTTGTTGGCAGCGAAATCAAAATCAAGCAATTTTTGTGCAAAATAAGCTTCACCCCATTTCCAGTCTATCAGCAAATGTTTACATAAAAAAGATGCCACAATCATTCGCACTCTATTGTGCATGAAGCCGGTGCTATTTAACTCTCGCATCCCTGCATCAACAATAGGGTAGCCCGTTTCACCTAAACACCATTTTTCAAATTCGGTTTCGTTGTTGCGCCATTCGATGGTATCGTAAGCAGGTTTGAATGACTGGTATTTATTGACATGTGGAAAATGCCAAACAATCATGTGATAAAAATCTCTCCAGATCAATTCGTTGAGATAAGTTTCGGAAAGTGGCGCAGCTTTAAGTGCTAATTCGCGAATGCTGATAGTCCCAAATCGCAAGTGCACGCCCAGTTTGGAAGTGCCATTGATAGAAGGGGTGTCTCTGTTTTGAGCGTAATGTGAAACTATGGTTGAATCTAATTGATCGGTTGGAAATGCTTCGCCTGTATCCATGAATCCCATTTCAGAAAGAGAAGGGATTTTTATGGCTGTTGTTTGTATAAATTGATGGAATCCTTTTTTCGTATTGAAAGTTTGTATCGGATGGGATAACAATTTTGCTTTCCATTTTCTGCTAAATGGTGTGAATACGGTGTAAGGTGTTCCGTCATCTTTTATAACTTCTCCTTTTTCAAAAATCACCTGGTCTTTGTATGTATGGAATTCAATTTGATTTGAGGTTAGCCATTCTTTTATTTTCTTATCTCTTTCAATGCCATATCCTTCATAATCATGATTGGTAAAAACATTTGAAATTTGATAAGTTTTTGTTAGTTCTTTAAATGCATTTTCGGGTGTGGTATAAATTACGTGTAAGCTGCTACCAATTTTCTGAAGTGCAATTTGGATATTCATCACTGAATGATGAATGAAAGCAACCCTTCTGTCGTTTTTGTCAGAAAGTTTATCAAGAATATTTTTATCAAAAATAAAAATTGGCAATACGGGAAGCCCTGCATGTAATGCATGAAACAATCCAGCATTATCTTCAAGCCGTAAATCTCTTCTGAACCAAAAAACGTTTATTTGGGAATTCATGAATATAATTTGTAAATGATTTTGGAGTGATTAACAAAAAACATCTCCATTTGTTTGTGTTAGTTGAAGGTAAATTTCTCTTGTTTTAAAATTTGAATAGTTGCAGCTATCAATTCCTTTAACCCATCTCATATTGTAAATCGAATTGGTTAAAAATACTTCATCTGCATGCAATAAATCCTCAATAGTAATTTCCTTTTCTATTACTGCTGTGTTATTTTTTCTTAATGTAGTTATTACAAATGTGCGCATAACACCGGCAATACAACCTTCTGATAAAGATGGTGTATAAACAATATTGTCTTTTATAAAAAATACATTCGCAATGGTACTATCACAAATGCGATGGTGTTGATTTAATATAATAGCATCATTGCATTTTTCTTTTTTTGCATGAAGAGCTCCCATGAAATAGGGTAGAAAGTTATTGTGTTTACAATTACTGAACTTGTCAGCTGTTTTTAAAGCATCATGGTAAATGCAACAATCCAATCCATTCTCATTTAAAGCACCATTACTATCAGCTAGTGGCCAGGTTTCTATAAGATAATGTGGAGTGTGTGATTCAGGGTCATGTAGACCGCCATTGTCTCTGATAATGGTAAGGCGAATTCTGGCACTATGCAATTTGTTTTTTTGAATGAGCTGTAAAATCTGTTCTTCAATTTTGTCGGGTGTAAATAATTTCGGCAAATCAAATTGCATTAGTTTCATACCCGACCATAATCTCGATAGGTGTTCATCAACAAGAATAATGTTCCCATTTTTGTATTTCATGGTTTCGAACAAACCATCGCCATAACGCAAGCCACGATTGCCAGCTTCAATCACAGGAGTGTGATTTTCCAAAATCTTTCCGTTGAAATTTATAAATGCCATGGTGTAAAATAAACAATCCCCGACAAAGCCGAGGATTGTTTAAGAAATAAAATTAGTTTATTAAAATTCTTCGATGATTTTATGTTTTACAGCATACATGATTAAGCCCGCTGTTGTTTTAGAACCTGTTTTTACTTTCAGTCTGTCGCGTATTGCTTCCACAGTTCTTGGGCTCAACTCAACGAGTTCGGCGATTTCTTTGGTGCTTTTTTCTTCACACATTAACCTTAGAATGGTTGTTTCTTTATCATTGAGCTGTGCTTCTTCAGGTGTCAACTGTTGTGGAGTAGGCGGATTTCTTTGTCTGAGGTTGCTCAATAATGCTTTGTTGGTCATGGAATTAAAATAGAATTCCTGTTCGTAACAAGTTTTTATGGCCTCATAAATGATCTCACTGTCGCTAGTTTTGGTTAAATAGCTGTTGGCTCCCAGTTCCATCAATTTGGTGATCATGCTATTATCATCAACCATGGTGAGCATGATGACTTTGATATTTGGGGAGATTTTTTTGATTTCAGGTAATGTGGCGATGCCGTCCATAATCGGCATTTGTATATCAAGAAGGATAACATCTACTTCAATATTTTTTATCAAATTGAGCAAATGCATGCCATTATCAGCTTCGGCTATTACTTTAATGTCTTTTTTAGTGCTCAAAGCGGTTTTTACACCTGCACGATATAGTACATGATCGTCGGCGATAATAACTCTAATGGGCTCTTTTGTTTCTTCCATGATGGTTGATATTATGGTTTTTCAGGCATTGGTTTTGGGGGTTCCTGAATTCATGTGCAATCTCTTAAGATTTTTTTAAAAAACCACGCGTGTTAATACCCGATTTTATATAGTGTTTTTACGATGCATTGCTCTTTCAAGTATAGAATGCATGATTTAAAACAAAAATAAGGCGGTAAGGCCGCCTTATTCCGAGACTTGTCAGATTAGAAAATCAACTGAGTCTGCTTTGCAATTAAACCCAAACCACAAACTTTCAATAGTTTTTTAAAATACCAGGACAGTATGAAACTGCCCCGGTAATCGCTCTCACAGAGTAGGATTGAAACTCAACAACCCAAAGGTCATTGTTGCCGAATTCATAAAAAGGGGAAAAACAACATCAAAAAGATGTTTTTTTCTCTTTGAAAGTTTTAGAATGAGTGGTAATCTTGTGGGTATGATAAATGTAGTTTTTAACATCATTTTTGAAATAGCTAATTTACTATTAGTTATAAGCCTATTATTAGCCATAAATAAGTTTATGAAAAAGGAACTTCCATTGAATTTCGTTTTTTTATTATTCTATTTAATTATAAGCACTATTCAATATTTACTTTTCGAACTAAATCGATTTTCAATATTGACAATTGTTGAAAATCAAAAGTTTTTTAACCTTTTTTTTGCCCTCATACATTATTGTTTTTTAGCTTTTTTTATCAAAAATGAAATTAAGGGCAACCAAAAAAATAAAAACAACTTATTGTTTTACTTGATTGGAATTATAATTTTAATACTAATATATTTGGACAAATTAAAATCTACACAATATTCAGTTACTCTTTCAAATCTAGGGTTAATAATATTTTGTTCGATTTATTTTAACTCATATATGAAAGCTGGCTTTGAAAAATTTTCGAACCAAAAGTCTGTTTTTTATTTTATTAGTGGTATTTTCTTTGGAAGTTTGATGTTGCTTCCGGTAATTTTATTTGGATATTATTTAAGGTCAATTTTAAGTCCCAATGCTTTTTTTCTAATCGCTACTTTGGCTCCGATTTCTTCTATAGTGATGTATTCTTTTTTTATAAAATCAATATTGTCAATAAAATGAAAGAAAATGTAGTTATTTATTTTGTTGTTATTTGTACTCTAATATTTGTATTGTTGACACTTTTCGTATACATGCTAGCACAGAGGTTTAAAGAAAATCAAATTAATCACAAAGATGACCTAGATAATATAAAAACAACTTATGAAAACGATAAGCTATTAGCTCAAGTTCAAGTACAAGAGAGTACATTTCAATTTATTTCAAGAGAAATCCATGATAACATCGGACAGAAATTATCATTAGCAAAACTACATTTAAATAACTTAGTTAATAATTCAAGTTTTGAGGACAGTTCAATTATGAATGAAATTGTACAAATTTTATCTGAATCATTAAATGATTTGAGAGATTTAAGTAGGAGTATGAGTTCTGAATTTATTGCTAATAATGGACTAATTAAAACAATTGAAAATGAAATTTCTCAGCTAAATAAAAGTGAACAACACAATTTTAAATTAACAATTACAGGCAGTTCTATTTTTCTCAAACAAGAAAAAGATGTTTTCATATTTCGAATAGTACAAGAATCATTAGCCAACATAATTAAACATGCAGAGGCTACGCAAATACATATCAGTTTGTATTATGCAAAAAAGTACTTGCAAGTTGAAATAGCTGATAATGGAGTTGGTTT